>CADCUR010000300.1 GCA_902805935.1 uncultured Pyrinomonadaceae bacterium | reverse complement strand
ATGCCGAACGGAACTTTAATTTGTCATCTGATTTAATCGGTCGCAGCGGATACGTGATAAGCGAAATCAGTCAAGAGCCGGTAAGAATTGATAACATTCTGGCATCGTCTTGCTAGCTTTTTATTTACTTATTTTCCGCGCTTCACTGATAATCCAAATCTCCTCTTTCTCCGTGTTCTGGATGGCTAAAAAATTTTATGAGTAAAATGGCATTGGCAGTTCACGGCGGCGCAGGCACGATTCTCAAAAGCCGTATGACCGCTGAGTTGGAAAATGAGTATCGCGGCGGATTGCGGGCGGCGCTCGAGGCGGGCTGGGCGATTTTGCACGGCGGCGGAAAGTCGCTCGACGCGGCGGAAGCGGCGGTCGTCGCGCTTGAAGATAATCCATTGTTCAACGCGGGCAGAGGCGCGGTTTTCACGCACGACGGATGCAATGAAATGGACGCTTCGATTATGGACGGCGCGACCCACAACGCCGGCGCGGTGGCGTTTGTTAAAAACGTGAAAAATCCGATTCGGCTGGCGCGTCTTGTAATGGAGCGAACCGAACACATTTTGCTGGCGGGCGACGGCGCGAATGCATTCGCGCGTGAAATGAAAATCGAGTTTGCGCCGGACGATTATTTCTTCACCGATTTTCGTTATCAACAATTGCTCGAAGCGCGTAAGCGAGGAGAAATTCAACTTGATCACACGGCAGAAGAACCAGAACTAATCGAGGAAATCGAAAATCACAAGTCACGAGCCACAACCACGCAAACAGAATCCCAAATCCCAAATCCCAAATCCCAAATCGGCACTGTCGGCGCGGTCGCCTGCGACGCGCGGGGAAATCTGACTGCGGCGACTTCGACCGGCGGAATGACGAATAAAAAATACGGGCGTATCGGCGACACGCCGCTCGTCGGCGCGGGAACCTACGCCGACAACCGGACGTGCGCCGTAAGCTGCACCGGACACGGCGAGTTTTTTATGCGTGCGGCGGCGGCTTACGACGTGGCGGCGCGAATGAAATATAAAAATTCCGGTTTAACCGAAGCGGCGCGGGAAACCGTTGATAATTTGCGCGACATCGGCGGCGAAGGCGGGTTGATTGCGGTTGACCGGCTCGGCAACGTCGCTTTGCCGTTTAACAGCGAAGGAATGTATCGCGGTTTCGTAAATTCGGACGGCGAAATGATCATCGAGATTTATCGTTAGAAATGCGCCCGCCAACTTTCTCATCAATCTAAATAAGTTCAGATTAAGCTAAATCTTCCTGTGCAGCCGATTCGCCGTCGGCAACTGATTTTTTCAGCCGCAGCATATTTAGCTTCTTTTCGTCGGCTTGTAGAATCTCAACGTCAATGCCGCGAATGTTCAGCGTTTCGCCGGTCTTCGGCACGTATCCGGCTTCGCTCGTCACAAGTCCGGCGATAGTCGTAAAATCGTCGTCCTCGATTTCCATTTCAAAAAGCCGTTCGATTTTTCCTATTTCCGTCGAGCCGAGAACGTCGTAATAACTTTTGTCTGCGCCTTCAATGATTTCGACGATCTCTTCGGCTTCGGTGTCCTCGTCCTCGATTTCGCCCACGATTTCCTCCAAGATGTCTTCGACCGAAATGAGACCCGCCACGCCGCCGTATTCGTCCACGACGATGGCGATTTGCACGCGGCTCGACTGCATATTCTTTAAAAGCTCGGCGGCTGATTTGGTTTCGGGAACGAAAAACGCCGGGCGCAGAAGCGTTTCAATCGTTTGATTTTCGCGGTCTTCCGACCAAGCGTTCAGCAGATCGCGGACGTATATCACGCCTTCGATGTTGTCAATCGAATCGCGGTAAACCGGCAGCCGCGAAAATTTTTCTTCGATAATCGTATCGCGCGCCTGGCGAACGGTCGCATCAATCGGCAGCGCGACGATTTCCGGGCGCGGAGTCATAATTTCGCCCGCCTTTGTTTCGCCGAACTCGAACATCGTCTCAAGCAGTTCGCGGTCTTTTTCCTCTAAAATGCCTTCCGCCTCGCCCATTTCGATCAGCGCCTGTTTGTCTTCGGCGTTGTCTTCTCTGACTTCTTCGCTAGTCTGGGTTTGATTCGGCACAATCGTCACTTCGATTGGCGATTCTTCGCGGCTGAAAAATCGGAACGGGTCGGCGACCGTTGACAACAGGCCGTAAAACGGACGCACGAACGGAAGCAGCGCGAGCAGTCTTCTTTCGGGATTTTTTCGGGTCAAAAGGCGCGGCAGAAATTGGCGAAAAACGATTGAGGCGATTAAACCGATAACGATTGAAATCGCCAGCAATTGAAAATAAGGCGGATTGAATCCGGCGACAATCAGCGTAACGAGAACCGAGAAAATTATCAGCAGAATCTGAATGGCGGTCGAAAGAGCAAAGCGAAAGCGCGGGCGGTCTTCGATAATAGTTTGCAGAAAAGCTACCGTTTTAACTCGCGGACTCGCTTCGTAATCTGCCGAAAGCCGCCGCAAACCAACGTCGCTCAATTGCGAAAACGCCATATCAATCGTGGCGAGGAAAACGAGCAGGAGAAGCAGGAAAACGGCGATGGCTATTTCGATTTCCATATTTTGTTAATGGTAAATGGTTAGCGGCAAATAGTAAATCGCGTTTTCAACGCAAAAGCCCGGCGGCTTCCCGGTCAACCAGCCACAAAAGATTTCCGTTAATCGGCTTAACGCGCTGCGACGGATATTTTTCCGGCTGCGATTCGCCCTGCAAAACCTGGCGCAAAGTTTCGGCTTTGTCCCCGCCTTTGACGAGGAAAATGACGTTGCGCGCGTTGTTGATCACGGGAAAAGTCAATGTCAAGCGAATCGTATCGAGTTTCTCGATCGGATTGGCGACGGCAATTCTTTCGGTTTCATTTAAGGCTGTCGTAAACGGAAACAGCGAAGCCGTGTGTCCGTCGTCGCCCATTCCGAGCAGCATTAAATCAAAGTTCGGAAAGTCTGTTTTGAAAAATTTCGATAAAGTTTTTTCATACGCTTCGGCTGTCCGCGAAGCGTCTTTGAGTTCGGTTTGCCAGCGAGAAATATTAATGTCAGGAATTTTCAGCGGCTCGAAAAGATTTTCATACGCCATCCGAAAGTTGCTCTCCGCATTGTCGGGCAAAACATTTCTTTCGTCGCCGAAAAAGAAAAAGATTTTCGACCAATCAACTTTGTTTTCGTGTTCATCGCTTGCAAGTAAGCGATAAAGCGATTTAGGCGTTGAGCCGCCAGCCAACGCAACCGTGAATTGTCCGCGATTTTCAATCGCTTCATCAGCAATCTCGACGAATTTTCCCGCTGCGAACCGATTGAGCTGTTCGGCGTCGTCAAAAATTTTATTCATTTTTCAATTACTTCAATCGTGTTTCTCCATTTGCGTCCGTCTTTCGCCAAAAGCTCGTCCGCGTCCGCCGGTCCCCAAGTTCCCGCCTCGTAATTCGGAAAATCGCGCGCCGGAATCGCCTGCCAAACGTCGAGAATCGGCGAGACGACTTGCCAGCTCGCTTCGACCATATCGGCGCGTTGAAAGAGCGTCGCATCTCCGGTCATACAATCGTAAAGCAGGCGTTCGTAGCCGGTCGAGATTTGTTCGCCGAAATGGTCAACGTAATCGAAATCCATATCTACTGTTCCCATATTGACAATCGGACCCGGAATTTTCGCTCCGAAATGCAGGGTAATGCCTTCGTTCGGTTGAACGTGTATGACGAGGCGGTTCGTGGTCAGCTTCTCGACACTCGTGCCGCGGAAAAGCATTAACGGAGCTTTTTTAAATTGAATCGTCACGTCCGTGCGTTTTGCGGGCAGGCGTTTCCCGGTGCGTATGTAAAACGGCACGTCCGCCCAGCGCCAGTTGTCAATCGAAAGTTTCAAGGCGGCGAAAGTCTCCGTGTTCGATTGCAGCGCGACCGATTGCTCGCTGCGGTAAGCGGCGGATTTTTTCTCTTCAATCTCGCCCGCGCCGTATTGTCCGCGCACGGCGTTGTGCAAAACGTCTTCGGGCGCGAACGGCTGAATGGCGTGCAGAATTTTCGATTGTTCGTCGCGCACGGCGTCGGCTTCAAACGAGACGGGCGGTTCCATCGCCGTTAAAGTAATCAATTGAAAAATATGATTCGGAATCATATCGCGCAAGGCGCCCGCCTTATCGTAATAGCCGCCGCGCGTCTCGACGCCGAGTTCTTCGCTGACGGTGATTTGCACGTGGTCTATAAAATTGCGATTCCAAATCGGCTCGAAGATGCTGTTGCCGAAGCGAAAAACGAGAATGTTCTGGACGGTTTCTTTACCGAGGTAATGGTCTATGCGGTAAATCTGCCGCTCATTGAGAATTTTGCCGAGTTCGCGGTTGAGTTTTTTCGCCGATTCGATGTCGCGCCCGAACGGTTTCTCGAAAATAAATCGGCGCCAGTGTCCCTCTTCTTCTTTGCTTAATCCGTTTTTGTGAATTTTTCCGGCGACGTTGGCAAATAGTTGCGGCGGCGTGGCGAGATAGTAAAAAAAGTTTTCCGGGATGTCGTGCTTTTGGCAAACTTCCCGGAGAAGGTCTTTTATATCCGTGAAAAGTTTTTTGTCGTCGTCAAAATCGCCGCCCGTGTAATAAGTCCGTTCCTCAAACCATTCGATAAGTTTTTTGTCGGGCGTTTCGATGAACTCTTTCAAATCGGCGATGATTTGATGGCGGAAGTCATCGGTTTCGAGTTCCTGCCGCCCGACGGCGATGACCGCGAAGTTTTCCGGCAAAAATCCGTCTTTCGCCAGATTGTAAAGCGCCGGGAAAAGTTTGCGTTTCGTTAAATCGCCGGTCGCGCCGAAAATCACCATCACGCACGGGTCAGCGGTTCGTTGTGTTTGATTCATAGAAATTAATCTTTCGTCGTTCGTCTTTTGTCGTTTGTCCTTCGCAGTTTAGTGTTATAAAAGTTTTGGTGTACGTCAACGGCTGATAGTAAACAATGAACGACGAGCGACAAAAGACGAACGACTAAATACCGAGTTCGTCGCGCAGTTGCAGTTCCTTGCGGTTCATCTCGCCCGCGTCGGTTTCGTGGTCGTAGCCGCACAGATGCAGAATGCCGTGCAGAATTAACTGTCTGATTTCCGTGTCGAAATCCAAACGATTTTCGGCGGCTTGCCGGGCGGCTTGTTCGAGGCTGATCACAATGTCGCCCAAATAATCGCTCGCATAATCGCCGTTTTCAAAATTCGATGATTCAGTCGCCGCGTCGAAAAATTCGTCGGGTGCGGAAGCGAACGAGAGAACATCGGTCGTCGTATCTACGCCGCGATACAATTTATTCAGCTCGCGCATTTTCACGTCGGAAACAAAAGCAATGGTCAATGATTTTCCGGCGGCTTCGGCGACGACGCTCGCCGCGCGCTCGGCAAAGCCGCGCCACTGCCGGGCGTCAATTTTTATTTTGCGCTGCCGATTAACTATCTCAATCTTTTCGTCGTTCATTTTCACCTTTCGCTCAAGCCTCATTGAGGCTTTATTTTCAAGAATAAATGCGGCAAATAAAAATTTGTAATGGAAAATACCGGACGGTAACTTTTCCACTTGCTTTATTTTTCGACTTTCATTAGAATTCCTCACATCAACAATTAGTTTTCCCGACGACATACCGAATATACAATATCGAATATACAGCACCGACGGTGTCGGAGTATGTCGTCAAGTGATGTCGGCTTTACACTTTAGAAATCAGTTTAACTAAATAAGTTTCGCTCCCCGTAGAGTCGGCTTGTCCTGCTTTTGTTTTCATGGACGAAAGCAAATTTCAAATTTCAACTTCCAAAAATTTAAGGAGAGTCCGAAAGATGCGACCTGAAAGAACTACATCAACTTTGATTAATAGTTGGCGTTCGACTAATAAATTTGTCAAACATCAGCTTTCCAACCTAACAGTTTTCCGGGCGGCACTCATCTTCAGCATATTTGCTGGTTTGGTGCTGTCTTTTACATTCAGTCACTCAGTAATCACGACCGCGCAAGAACAAAAGCCGGTTCCGCATTCAAACGCTTCTTCATTAAGCGAAGCGATTGCTAATGGAGTAGACGTGCAGTCGGTATCCGAAACTGCCGTCGAAACAAACGCCGACGCGCCCGAAGGCGGTGCGTGCAACTGGACAACCGGCACGGTTTATCCGGTCACGATTCTTGACCAGGCGACTGTCGCGCAAGGCAATATGATCTACAGTTTCGGCGGCGTCAGCACCGCGATTGTTGCCAACGCTTATAAATTCGACGGCACGACGTGGACTCCGATCGCTCCCTTGCCGGTAGCTCTGGAGTATCCGCAGGCGGTTTCCGACGGCACGAACATCTACATTATGGGCGGCGCGAACTCGACCGGAGCGAGCGTCAACACTTTGTATCGTTACAACGTGGCGACCGACACTTATACTACGCTGGCGCCGATGGCGGTCGCTTCGTGGAATCACGCCGCTGAATTTCTGAACGGAAAAATTTACAAATTCACCGGAACAGCCGGAACAGCCGGTTCGACGAACGCGCTGGAAATTTATGACATCGCCACCAATACCTGGACAGCCGGCGCGCCGTATCCGATCAGCGTCAGCTTTGTCAGTTCGTTTGTCCGAGGCGGTTTCATCTATGGCGCGGGCGGAATCGCCAGCGTCGGTTCGGTCGCGTCGCTGAAAACTTATCGTTACGACCCGGCGACCAATACTTGGGACGACGCGGCGATTGCCGATTTGCCGGAAACGCGCTGGGGCGCGGCTTCTTCGAGAGTTCCCTTCGGCAGCACCAATGCCTGGGTGCTGGCTGGCGGTTACGTCAACGGCACGGCGACAGCCAACATTTCCACCAGTTCGATCGAATGGAATCCAACCACTAATGCCTGGACGACGAACCCGCCGATGACGGGCGAGCGGGCGAGAATGACCGGAGCGGTTATAACCCCCGCAGGCGCGGGAGGCACTCCTACTTTCTTCGTCATCGGAGGACGTTCGATTGCTTCTTCCGGTTTCGTCGGAACAAACACCAACCAAAGATTAACCTGCGTCACCAACGTGGCGGTTATTAACGGCGGCGCAGTGAATATCACCTCGGAAAGCTGCACACCGGCAAACGGCGCGCCAGACCCGGGTGAAACTATAACCGTTACTTTGCCGATCACGAACACCGGCGACACACCGACGACGAATCTGAACGTCACGCTTCAGGCGACGGGCGGCATCGTCGCCGCCAGCACGCAGAATTTCGGCGTGATCGCTCCCGGCGGCGCGGCGGTAACCAGAACTTTTACGTTCCAAGTTGCTTCGTCTGTCGCTTGCGGCAGCGACATTACGCTGACCTTTACGCCGACTGACGGCACGACGACTTATCCGACTATCACGCGCACCTTTACGACTGGCGCACGAACGACTTTACTGAGTCAAAACTTTGACACGGTAACCGCACCGGCGCTTCCTGCCGGCTGGACGACCGTCCAACTCTCCGGCACGGGGATCAACTGGGTGACAACGACGACGACTCCGAGTTCGCCGCCGAACGCCGCGTTTGCCAACGATCCGGCAACGGTTAATCTTTCCGCTTTAGTCAGCCCGGCTGTGGCAATCAATACCGCAATGGGGCAGATTACTTTCCGTAATCAATTCAACACGGAAGCGAATTTCGACGGAATGGTTCTTGAATATACGACCAACGGCGGCACGACTTGGACTGATATTATTACCGGCGGCGGCACGTTCGTCTCCGGCGGTTATACTGGAACTTTGAATACCGGCTTTGCCAATCCGCTTCCGGGCAGAATGGCTTGGACGGGCAACTCGATGGGTTACCGTGACACGGTAGTCAATCTGCCAGCCAGCTTGAACGGTCAGACAGTTCAATTCCGCTGGTTGATGGGTTCGGACAACGCGGTCGCAGTCCCGACCGGCGGTGTTTGGGTTGATGACGTGCGAGTTCTCGGCGCGAGACAATGCTGCGGCGGCAGCACTCCGACTTGTCAACTTCAGCGTCGTAACGATTTTAACGGTGACGGTAGAACCGACTTTTCGACGTTTAGACCATCGAATGGCACTTGGTATATTTTGCCGACCGGCTCGACGACTTTCACCGGAAGGGCTTTCGGCACGACCGGTGACCGCCTACAGCCGTTCGATTACGACGGCGACGGCACGACCGACCTCGGCGTTTACCGTAACGGCACGTGGTTCTATACCACTGGAACGGGTTCAGGTATTACGACGACCGGCATTCAATTCGGCGTGGCGAGCGACATTCCCGTCATTGGCGATTACGTTGGCGACAGCAGAGCCGATTTAACGGTGTATCGTCCTTCGACCGGCGTGTGGTATACGCGCGACGGCAACACGGGCGCGGTCACAGCCGTTCAATGGGGCGGCGACGCTTCGGACGTTCCGGCTCCGGGCGATTACGACGGCGACTGCAAAACCGATTACGCGGTTCGACGAACGACGAACGATCCGGCTCCAACCAATACGACTTGGTTCATCCGGCGGTCAAGCGGCGGCGCGACGAGTTTCCGTTGGGGAACGAGCGCGATGCAGATGGCGCTCGGCGATTACAACGGCGACGGCAGAACCGACATCGGCGTGGTTGAAACGCGGGGCGGAAATTACTTCTGGTATGTTCTTTCGACCGCTAACCCGACGCAGGTGCTGGTCAACGGCGTAAACTTCGGCGCCGCCGGCGACGTGGTCGTGGTTGGCGATTACACAGGCGATAACTCGGCTGATTTGGCTATTTGGCGTCCGGCGACCGGCACTTTCTCGTATCGCTCGATAGCCGCTGGCTCGACGGTCACAAACGCCATCTTCGGCGCCAACGGCGACATTCCGACGGCGCGGGCGTATCAATATCCGCTGCCGTAGAATGACGATTCATTCGCCCGAAACCGACCGTAAATTGATCGGTTTCGGCATTCAAATCTTATTTGCAAATAAGACGAAAAAAGCCGGAAAATCAATTATTGATTTTCCGGCTTTTTTATTTTGCGACAAGTTAAAAGTTATACCGGCTGAACAAGCGATTTGCTCAGGCATTTTATTGCAAACTACTTTTCATGGTTTCGCTCCGTATCCGCCGTTTGACTTTCGTAAGCCTTAACAATCATCTGGACGAGCTTATGGCGCACCACGTCTCGGTCGTTGAAATAGACAAACTCGATTTCCTCGATATTTTGCAGCACTCTTTCCGCTTCGCGCAGTCCGCTGCGCTGACCGCGCGGCAAATCAATCTGCGTGATGTCGCCCGTGACGACGACTTTCGAGCCGAAGCCGATGCGCGTTAAAAACATTTTCATCTGCTCGCCGGTCGTGTTCTGCGCTTCGTCTAATATGATAAATGAATCCGAGAGCGTTCTGCCTCTCATGAACGCCAGCGGCGCGATCTCGATAATTCGTTTTTCAAGCATCTTGGTAACGCGCTCGTTGTCAACCAAATCGAACAGCGCGTCGTAGAGCGGACGCAAATACGGATCAACTTTATCCTGCAAATCGCCGGGCAGAAATCCGAGTTTTTCGCCGGCTTCGACTGCCGGGCGCGTTAGAACGATTCTGGAAACTTGTTTGGCAAAAAGCGCTTGAACGGCGACCGCGACCGCGAGGAACGATTTTCCTGTGCCGGCGGGACCTATTCCGAAGGTTAAATCTTTGTCTTGAATGGCTTCGATATATTTGCGCTGGTTGACGGTTTTCGGGGCGACCGCTTTTTTGCCCGACGGGTTAAAACGCGCTCTGGTGAAATAATCTTTTAAGGAATAAGCCCGGTCTTCGGCGATTTGTTTGAAGGCGTCGCGCAGTTCCTTGTCCGAAAAAGTGTTGCCTTCATCGAAAAGTTCGGCGAAATCGCGCAGAATGTTTTCAACGGTTTGGATGTTATCGGGGTCGCCGTCTATGGTCATTTCGTTGCCGCGCGCGCTGAGCCTGATGTCGAGCAGCGATTCGAGGTATTTGATGTTTTGGTCTTGAACGCCGAACAGCGCGTTTAAGCCGCGCGGCGGAAGTTCGATTTTTTTTGGGTTACTCAAATTTGATGAAAATTCCTCCGGTGTATTTTTTAATATATGTCGAGGCTACTAAAAGGGCTTAGCAGTGTCAACGAAAATTTCTCGAAAATTCAGTCTTTTGGCGCAAAAATCCTTGCTAAATTTTTTCGTTTTTGTAATTCTTTATTTACCGAAAAATCTGCGGCGGTAGTAACGGATGAAAATCTCACTTTCGCCACGACACAATGGCTTTTTTCAAAAAAGGAGCGTGAGAGATGACCAAAAACGAGGCGGCAGTGTCGGAAACCGATGCAGTTATTTTTCCGATGGAATTCGGGCAGGATAAGCGAGAAAAAGTTACGGTCGGGGAACCGAACGCAAAACTCGTCGTTGAAAGGCAGCCGAGCAAAAGCGGCGTCGAGATAAGATTTGCGAGATTAAAAAGATCTCTGCGGAAACGGTCGGCGAGCATTCTGTAATTTTTTGAAAACAATTAAAGCAAGGGGAATTGAGTATGCCGAGAGGAGACAAATCAAAATACACGGACAAACAAAAACGACAGGCTGAACATATCGAAGAGAGCTACGAAAAAAAAGGCGTGTCTGAAGACGAAGCGGAAAGCCGCGCTTGGGCGACCGTGAATAAACAAGACGGCGGCGGCAAACAAAGCGGTTCGGGACGAAAAAAATCCGCTTCCGGTAAAAACGCGAAAGACGCGCCCGACCGCGATTCTTCGGCAACCAAAGGCGGCGCCGGAACGCGACCGCCGAGCGACAGCTAAAGTCGAAAAAATTTAAGGAAAGAGCGACCGATTTGACAACGGTCGCGCTTTCCTTTTTTATTGAATAGAAATGTTTTGTTGAATAGAAACGGGAGAAATTTGAACGAAAGTTTAAGAACTGAAAATTATTATGAAATTAAATGATTTAATGCAAAAGTTAATCGCGGTCGAGCCGAGCGGCTTTCCTTTTTTGAGCGTTTATCTGAACGCCGAACCGAATGAACAAGGGCGCGACGCTTACGGCGCCTGGCTGAAAAGAGAATTGTCCGAGCAGGCGGACAATTACGAGGAAGAATCGGCTGAAGCGCAAAGTTTTAATGCCGATGTCGAGCGCATCAACGATTTTATTGAAAATTCGGTCGAGCCTTCGGCGAACGGCATCGCCATTTTCGCCTGCTTCGGCGCGGACGAGTTTTTCGAGACGGCGCAAATCGAAGTCGCCTTTCCGAATAACCGTCTCTTTACCTTCGACCGCCCGCACATCTTTCCGCTGGCGAGAGCGATTGACCAAAATCCGAAATACGCCGTTTTGTGGGCGGACACAAACAAAGCCGACATCTATATTTTCGGCGGCGAAAATCATCTTGACGCCGAAACCGAAACGAGCGCGAAGGTCGAAGAGATTCAAAACGTAGTCACGCAAGGCACGAAAGTCGGCGGCTGGTCGCAGGCGCGTTATCAGCGCCACATCGCCAATTTTCATCTTCAGCACGCCAAAGAAACCGTTGATGAACTTGATAAATTAGTGCGCGACGCCCGAATCGAACACCTGATTCTGTGCGGCGATGAGCGGACGATTATGCCGATTCTGCGCCCGCAGCTCTCGAAAGAATTGGAAGATAAAGTCGTCGAAACGCTGAATCTGAACCAATACGATTCAGAACAAAAAATCCGCCAAGCAACGCTCGAAGTAATGCAGAATCAAAACCAGGCTGGCGACGAAGCCGCCGTCGAACGAATGACGGGCGCGGCAAAAGCTGCTGCCGGTCTCGGCACGCTCGGCGTCGAAGACACGCTGGCGGCTTTGTCGAACGGGCAGGTCGAAGAATTGTTGATTGCCTCGAATTTCAACGCGATTGAATACAGTCAGAAAAAAGTTAAACGGGTTCTTCGTGAATACGCGCCCGGCGACGACAATTCGACGAGCGACGAGCTGCCGAAAGTGCGCGAGCCGCGCCAAATCGCCGACGAATTAATCATTCGCGCGTTGAACTCTGCCGCGAAAATCAAATTCATCGAAGACGAATCGCTTCTAAAGGAAGCGCACGGCGTCGGTGCGGTTTTGCGCTACAATATGAACGCGACGGCAAACACTTGATTTTTCTAACCGAAACCGGACGACTTAAAAATTACGGGTTACAAATTTCAAATTCAATTTATTCGTCTGAAATTTGTAACCCGTAATTTGCATTACAGACGGTAAATTCACAAATCTTAAAATCATTGAAAGAGGAAAAAGCGATGGCGAAAAAACAAATCAATAAATCTCCCGACAAACAAACGAAGCGACCGAAAAACCCGATGCCCGCGCAACACCAGAAGCGTCCGGGACTCGAAGCGAAAATGTCGCCGCAGCCGGAATTTCTCGCGCCGAATTACAAGGGAGCGAATAAATTAAGCGATAAAGTCGCTCTGATTACTGGCGGCGATTCTGGCATCGGGCGCGCCGTCGCCATTCTCTTCGCCCGCGAAGGCGCGGACGTGGCGATTGTTTTTTTGCCGCAGGAAAAATTTGACGCCGAGGAAACCGTCCGTCATATCGAAAACGAAGGGCGCGCCTGTTTGCTGATTCCGGGCGACGTTTCCAAATCGAAGTTTTGTCAAAGCGCGGTTGAAAAAACCGTGAAAGAATTTGGCAAGCTCGACATTTTGGTGAACAACGCCGCTTATCAGCAACATCAGAAATCGGTCGCCGACGTATCGGACGAACAATTCGAGAAAACTTTTAAGACGAATATTTTCGGTTATTTTTATATGGCGAAAGCCGCCGTCCGACATTTGCCGAAAGGCGGTGCGATTATCAACACCGGCTCGATTACCGGACTCGAAGGCAGCAAAGAGCTGCTCGATTATTCGGCGACAAAGGGCGCGATTCACGCTTTCACGAAATCGCTCGCGCAGCAGTTGGTCGAAAAAGAAATCCGCGTAAACTGCGTCGCGCCGGGACCGATTTGGACGCCGCTTAACGTCGCCGACAAAACGGCAAAAGAAGCCGCCAAACATGGAGCCGACACGCCGATGAAACGCCCCGGTCAGCCGGAAGAAGTCGCGCCCGCGTTTGTGTTTTTCGCCTCGAACGCCGATTCGAGTTATATTACGGGCGAAATTTTGACGCTGCTCGGCGGCGAAACCAGAGCGGCTTGAGCCAGGAGCGCAGACATCTTGCCTGCATTGAGCGATGGTAGCGCGAATAAACGCTTCGATGAGACTCGAAATTGAGTTTCATCGAAGCGTTTTAGATTGCTTGTGCAATCTTGACAGGCAGGATGCCTGCACTCCCTGTTTTACAAATACAAAATTTGATGAGTTCGTCCGTCGGTGTCGATTGTTTCGTAAATCCAATCAATAAAGTTTTCGCCGTAGAGATTCAAAAAAGTATTAATGTTCAGGGAGCGTTCCTGCAAAGCGTTGTGCGGCAAAAGCGCGGCAAAAAGATTCTCCAGCCGCCGCCGGGCAGTGTCGTCTTTTAACATTTCGGCGCGGTGATATTTCTTCCGCAACGCTTCGACGTGCCAGAGTATTTTTCTTTTTCGGCTCTCTAAATTCGCCGAAAGCGTCGGTTCGTATTTTATTAATTCCTGATCGAGACGTGCGAGCTGCGCGTTTATATTTTCTTCGACTTCCGCGAAAGTTTGCGCCGTTTTCACGTTAAGAAAACTCTCGACAATTTGCGTCGAGAGTTTTTCTTCGCCCGCAAACAAATCTTCAAAATCCAAACGGTATTTATCGAGCGTGCGGACGTGCCGCCGTTCGACGACGGTGCAGCCCGCGCGGTGACGAATCGGCGTGACGGGACGATTGAGGATTTTGTAGATGGCGGAGTTTTGCGCAAAATAAGCGATTTCCGCCGCGCCACCAAAATAACAGAGCGTCGGCAGCAGATAATCCTGGACGACTGGTCGCAGGAGCGCGTTCGGACTCAATTTTTGCGGCGAATTCTGCGCAATGCGCCGTAGTTCCGCGTTCTCAAATTCGTGTTTTGAATGACGAAGTTTTATCTTTCCATTTTCCAAATCTCTTCGCAGCGATTGTCTTTCGCCCATTTCGTCCTGGTAAAAAAACGGGTAGGAATTTTCCGCCGTCAAAACCTGCGGCTGATAGTTTCCCCGTTCGATTTCTTTATTCCTTTCAAGCAGCGCGGAGACGATTGCGCCTGATTTCTCGACCGCCTCGATAAAAATCGGCGCGCAAAGTTCTTTCAGTTTTTCGTTTAATGGCGAGAGAATTATCAAACCGTAGTCGGCGAAAATTTTCACGACGAATTTGGCGAACGCGCTGCTGTAAGTTTCACCGGCGCGGTAAGTTTCGTTCAGCATTTTTTTTGTTTCAACACTGAATTCGGTGCGCGCTAACTCGTCGAATAAATTTTCGATTGTCTCGTTTATCGTTTCGTCGAACGCGACGAGTCCGACCGGAAGATTTGCCTGATAATTTTTCGGCGTGTTTTCCGAATCGAACAACTTCCCTTCTTTATTTAAATTGAAAGTTTTTTTCACCTCGTCAAAATCGTGGTCTTCTTCGGCAATCCAAAAAACCGGCACGGCTTTGACGTTCTTTTTTTGCAAATCGGCGGCGAGCCGGACGGCGGACAGGGCTTTGTAAACTGTGTAGAGCGCGCCGGAAAAAAGTCCGGCTTGCTGTCCGGTAACAATCGCCGTGCAATTTTCACCGCGCAGTAGTTCGATGTTTTCAAAAGTCATTCGTCCCGCCCCGAAAGATTCATTCGTCTCAAGCAGAACGTCGCATAAGGCTTGGCGGTCAACTCGATAATTTGACAAGACTTGTTCGGCGAATTTTTCCAGCGGCGTATTTTTTTCAGGATAAAAATCTTGGATCTTTTCTGCATTAGCTTGAAAGTCCGTAAAAAGTTTTGATTGGTGCGGAATTTCTTCAAATGAAACGGTTTGCTGACGAAAAGTTTCGCCTTGGTTTGAACGCGCCGATTTTTGTTTCATTCGGTAATTATAAGTTTGAATCGGGTCGAGTGCCAAATAAAAAAAGACGACTCTTTCAAAGAGCCGTCTTGCAAGTTTTCGAATGCGAACAAATTTAATTGTCGGTAACCGCCGAAACGCGCGGACGAGTTTGACCGTCAGGCGCATTTGATTTTTCCGCCGCCTGTGGTTTCGCCGCTCGTTCGATGCGATAGACGCCCGACGAATGCGTGCCGGCAAAAATGCGGTTTGAATCGTTCGGGTCGAAAATCATTGACCAAACGCGGCGGCTCGGCAGTTTCATATCCTTCGAATCAATTCGCTTCCAGTTCATTCCCGCGTCATCGGAAAAGAAGATGCCGCCGTCGGATTCGAGCGCGCTTCCCGCGAAAACTTCCTTCGGATTATTCGGATTAATCAAAATGCTCGTGTAATTGCCGAGCGGCAGATTGCCGCCGCGACGCGTCCAGGTTTTGCCGCCGTCGCGCGATAAATAAAGCGTCTGCGTCGTGCCGACGTAAATGCGTTCGGCGTTTGCCGGGTCAATCGTGATTGAGCTTACCGGCACGCCTTCAGGAACGCCGGGAACTTTCTGCCACGTTTCGCCGCCGTCACGCGAAACGATTACGCCTGAAGTCGCCGTGCCGACCCAAATCGTTTCCGGCTGCTGCGGCAAAGTGTTGATAGTGAAAATGTTTTCGTTAATTCCTTCGCCGAAATAAATTTTCTCCCAGCCTTTTGTCACATCGTATGAGCGGTAAATACCGCGATCAGTTCCGGCGAGAATGGCGTTTTTACCGTCTTCGGTGCGCGCGAGAACTTTGATTTTTTCTCCGAGTGCGGGAATCAAAACAGGCGCGTTCGGGTCAACCGGGACGACCGGAACGACGGGTTTCTTCACCGGAACTTTCGATTTCGCCGCGCGCGTTCCGGCTTTGCCTTTTGTCGCTTTTTTCACCGGAACCGGTTTCGGCGGAAGCAGTTGCGTCCAATTTACGCCGCGGTCGAGTGAGCGAAACATTCCGATATTCGTTCCCATATAAAGCGTGTTCGGCGCAGCGCGGTCTTGCAGCAAGGCAAACGGTGCGACGCGTTCGATGTCGAGATTCTTTGCTTGCTGCCAGGTCGCGCCGCCGTCACTGCTGATGAAAAAGAAGCCGCCGCCGGTCGCCGTGTTCTGCGTCGTCGCATACAAACGATTCGGGTTTTCGATGTCCACGGTTATCGAATAGGTAAAGCGGCTGGTGAAATTATCGTTGGTCGTCTTGAAATTTTTGCCGCCGTCGTTGGAAACCATCACGCCGTAATTATTCGTGCCGATGAAAACTCTTTCAGGAGCATCGGGGTGAACGGTGATCGAATTGATTTCCAAATCTCTCCGCGTCGTCATCAGCCAAGTTTTACCGCCGTCAGAAGTCATCCAGAAGCCTTCGGTCGTCGCCGCGTAAATAGTTCCGGGTTTGGTCGGATGCTGAAGAATATCGCGCGTCCGCCGTGATTGCGAAGGAATTCCTTGAATTTTCGCCCATTTATCGCCTTTATTTTTAGATTCGTAAATTCCGCTGCACGCCGAGGCGACGATGTGATCGGGATTGGCTCTATCAATCGTGATGGCGAACACGTCGGAATCGTCAATCATTCCGTCTTTGATCAGCCGCCAATTTTTACCGTGATCCGTTGATTTATACGCCCGCCAGTAAGTTCCGGCGTAAATCGTATCCGTGCCGCGCGGATCGGTCGCCAGCGAGTTGACGTTGATCGGCATCGTCTCCGATTCGATTCGCTCCCAATCGTCACCCGAGTTTTTGGAAACCCAAACGCCTTTATTCGTTCCGACGAAAATCATGTTTTGGTCGTAGGCGGACTGCACCATCGCATGAATCGGCTGATCCTTGAGTTCTTCGGCTTCTTTCCAGGTCGCGCCGCCGTCGCTGGTTTTAAAGAATCCGCCCGGACGGTTATGCCGGTGACCGGAAGTGTAAATGATTTTCGAGTCGCGCGCGTCAACCATCAACTGATCAAGAACCAACTGCGGACGATTCAAATTAGCAAGCAATCTCCAACTCGTTCCGCCGTCCGCCGACGTATGAATTTGTCCGTCGAGCGTACTGATGTAAAGACGGTCTTTGTCTTTCGGGTCAACCGCGATGACGCGCACGTCACCGCCGCTCGGTCCGACGATATTCCACTCGCCGAATTTCGCTGTCACGGTGTTGCTTTCGTTAGCCGCTGAGGAGATTACGCTTGAAAAACCTATCAGCAAAGCTGCCATTAGAAAATTCAACTTTAAAGCGATTCTGCGTTTATCGGTAGTAATCATATTTTTAAATTTTGACTGATCTGAAATTGTTTTCGACACTTTATGTTGTGAGCTAACAACCGCTTTCTAAGATGTTGAAAACGCCGCGAATTGTTGCACTACAAAACTTAAGTTCGGGGAAATGAATTTATTGAAGAAGCCTTTTATCTGGCGCGTGACCGAGACAGATTTTATTCTACACAGAAACACAAATAAATCAAACTATTTCAAAACTA
>CADCUR010000299.1 GCA_902805935.1 uncultured Pyrinomonadaceae bacterium | reverse complement strand
ATTCTTTTAGAGACAAACTCCATAATTTCACCCCGCAAAAATTTTATCATTGATTGCTTAAATTTAATTCTAAAAATCATTTGGCAAGCCGAAGTATTCATAGCGCGGCTGATTGTTTGAGCTTTGCAAAATAAAGAAAACTTTCAAACTGTCAACCGTTCTAGTAACAGCCGCGTCGGTTTTGCCGTCGCCGTCGTAATCGCCCAGCTTTGGTAAATCCGACGACGCGCCCCAGCGGATGATTTGCAACCCGCTGTCGGAACTGCGGCGAATGTAGAAAACTCGCTGACCGCTTTCGTTGCGGATAACTAAAATATCTGCCGCGCCGTCGCCGTCCCAATCGGTTCTGCCCGTGAAAAATGCGTCCGAACTTAAACCCCATTCGACGCGGTAAAATTGAAGGTCGGAACTGCGGCGGACATACCAAACTCTTTGACCGTTTTCGCTGCGGGCGACGGTTAGATCAGTTCTTCCGTCGCGGTCGAAGTCGTTCGGCGCGGGAACGTCGCCCGTTTGTCCGAAGAAATCGGTGCGAAAATTTCCCGTCGAGCTTTCGATGTAATACCAAACGCCCGCGCGAAAAACGGCGATGTCGAATGCGCCGTCGCCGTCGTAATCGCTCGCCGCGAAGAAATCGTTCAGTGCGGAACTTCCCCACACGATTTCACGCAGATTGTTGCTCGCACTCTGGTAAAATCGCCAAACGATTGGCGCGTTGTAACGCGCCGTCGAGAAATCCGATCTGCCGTCGCCGTCGAAATCCGCCGTCAGCGAAACCGAATCGCCCGCTTGTCCGATTCTCTGGGCAAAAAGTTCTCCGGTTATACTGCTTTGCGCGTAAAAAGTGTTATTCGAGTTTCGGTAAACTGTCAAATCCGTTCGAGAGTCGCCGTCGAAATCATTGTAAGCGGAATTGGCAAGATGAATTTGCCCGCGAATTGCGGTGCCTGGCGGCATATATAAAGTAATGTAGTTTTTGTTGGCGCGAATCTCCGTAAATTGTCCCGTGGAAACGGGGAAACTTCTGGTAAAAACGCCGCTCGGATTGTTGACCGGAATTTGAAAACTCAGTATCACGGGAGCATTTTCCCCGATGCCGGCATTGCCGTGAATGCTGACGTTGGCGTTTTCAAACAACCCGAACAAATTCGCGTAATTGCAGACCAATTCGCCTTGCGTCTGCGTCTGATTAAATCTTATTTTGCAAATTGCCGTGGCATTTGACTGAGACGGCGGAACGTTCTGTTCGCCCAAAAGATAGGCGACAAACGGCTGCTGCGCTTGCGCCGCGATGCCGGAACAAAAAACGATTGTTAGAATGGCGATGTAATAAATTGATTTTTTCAACATTTGATTTCTTGCGTGAATAATCGGAAAACGCCGCGCTGGAATCCGAGTCGAGAAATTTTTGAAATACAGATTACCATAAAACCGATACGCCGCCGAAACTTGCCAACGCTTGGAAAAAAGTGTTTAATTACAGTTTGCTTCGTGAAGAACAATCTCAAGCAACGAGGAGTGTGATAAGGGAAAGTGGCTTATATTTCAGTGAACAATAACGAATCAATCGAGAGCGCGCTGCGCCGTTTCAAGCGCAAGGTCATCACGGAAGAAATCATCAAGGATTTGAAAAAACACGCGCATTTCGTTCCGCCCGGACAAAAGGCGAAGCTCAAATCGGTAAACGCCCGCAAGCGCAACCGCAAACGTTTTCGCTCGGCGGCGCCGCCGCGTCCGGCAAATCAGAACTCGAATCAAGGTTTTAATCAAAACAGATAATTTGATTTTTCGCAGAGAGAAAGAACCGATGCGTGAAGCGGCAGTATTTTAGAAGTCGTCGCTTTCACGCATCGAATCGTTTTAAATGAGATTAGAGAAAGTTCGCATTTTAATCACCAACGACGACGGCATCCACTCGGAAGGCATACGGGCTTTAGAAGACGCTTTGAAGCCGATCGGCGACGTTTACGTTGTCGCGCCCGAGTCGGAAATGTCCGGCGCGTCGCACAGTCTAACGCTCGCCCGTCCGCTTCGCATCCGCCGGATTGACGAGCGGCACTGGACGGTGGACGGCACGCCGACCGACTGCGTGACGTTCGCCATTAATCGGATTTTGCCGCCCGAACAGCTTCCGCACATCTGCGCCTCGGGCATCAATCACGGCGCCAATTTGGGCGACGACGCGACATATTCGGGAACGGTGGCGGGCGCGATGGAATCAACTATCCTGGGAGTTCCCGGAATCGCTTTTAGCCTGGTCGCCAATCGCAGCCAGGATTTTACCGAATCGGCGCGCGTGGCGCACGACCTGATGCGCAAAGCCGTCGCGGAAGGTTTGCCGAAAGGAACTTTGCTCAACGTCAACATTCCGAAAGGCGCGCCGCGCGGCATTCGCGTAACCAAACAGGGAATCAAAGACGCGCGTCCGGTTATTTCGGAACACACCGACCCGCGCGGGAAATTTTATTACTGGATCGGCGAAGAGCGCAACGGTTTTCACGCCGAAGGCGGCACGGATTTTGAAGCGATTGACGAAGGCTATGTTTCGGTGACGCCGATGCGAAGCGATTTGACCGATTACAAAGCCATCGAATCGTTAAAGAATTGGGAGAACAACATTTGACCGTCTGTTATTTACTGCCGTCCGTTTGTTAAGATAAAAATACGAATCGTGAAAAACAGATGATGGACGAATACCAGATTCCGCGCGAGCGTATGATTGCGCTGCTGCGCGAGCATTACAAAATCCGCGACGCGGCGGTTTTGCGGGCGATGAGCGAAGTTCCGCGCCACCTGTTCGTTCCCGACGCGCTGAAATCGCAAGCCTACAAAGACAACGCTCTTCCCATTGCGTCGAAACAAACCATCTCGCAACCGTTTATCGTCGCCCGGATGACCGAGCTTCTTGAGCTAAATTCGCAATCGAAGGTTTTGGAAATCGGTGCGGGTTCGGGTTATCAAACCGCGATTTTGTCGAGACTCGCCGGTCAGATTTACGCCGTTGAGCGAGTTCCGATTCTGGTCAGAGAAGCGCAGGAAAAATTTCAAAGATTTAATATAAAAAATGTAACTTTAGCTTGCGCGGACGGCAGCTTGGGTTGGGAAGCTCACGCGCCGTTCGACGCGATTCTGGTCGCGGCGGGCAGCCCGACGATTCCGCAGCCGCTCCTCAATCAGTTAAAAATCGGCGGAAGGCTCGTGTTGCCGGTCGGCGCAGACCAAAAAACGCAAAAGCTGATTCGCGTCACGCGCACCGAACGTAATTTTACAACTGAAGACTTTGGCGCGTGCGCGTTTGTTCCGTTGATTGGCGAACACGGCTGGCAATAGAAAAAGTAAAAAGGCAAAAGGCAAAAGTAGAGATAGATTCTCTACTTTTGCCTTTTGCCTTAAAAACTATTCTGCGCTCGCGTTTTTCGCCTTCGGATTTTTATCCGCCGTTTTTTTGGCGGTGGTTTTCGCTTTCGCTGGCGCCTTCGCTTTGGCAGGCGCGGCGATTGTTTTAGTCGGCTTCGCTTCAGCCTTTTTCGGCTCTGGATTGAGCATCGAAGTCCACCGATATTCCGGCGCGTCGAAACCTGTCTCCAATTTCTTGAAAATAAATTCGGTCATCGCATTCACAATCCAGTTATGATTGAATTCGCCGACCGACGCGAGTTCGGCATCGGGCGCGGGATTCATAAAATCAATCGCATACGGAACGCCGTCTTTAATCGCAAATTCGACCGTATTCAAATCATAGCCCAACGCTTTGCAAATCGTGATGACATCGCGTTCGACGCGCGCGTGCAATTCGGGCGAAAGATAATCGGTGACATTAACATACTGCATTCCCGACAAGTAAGGTTTCGTCGGATCATACGGCATAATCAAAACTCGTTCCTGCCCGACGCAGTAACAGCGCACGAACTGGTCGAACTCGATTCCCTCCTGCAAAGTCATACACAGCTTGCCCGTCTGGTTATAGACGTGCCAGAGTTCTTCGAGCGAATGAATTTTCGAGACGTTTTTCCAGCCTCCGCCGTCGAACGGTTTGAGAAACGCGGGAAAGCCGACATAGTTCACGATGCCTTCCCAATCAAGCGGAAATTCGAGATTTCTCAACGATTCGCTCGTGATGTCTTCGATGTAATCCTGCTGCGGCAGAAGGACGGTTTTCGGAATCGCCACGCCGATTTTCGCCGCCAGAGAAAAATTGAAAAATTTATCGTCCGCTGACCACCAGAACGGATTATTGATAATATACGTGCCTTCGAGCACCATTCGCTTTAAGGTCGCGCGGTAATACGGAACTTCGTGCGAGATGCGGTCAATAACGACATCGTATTTTTTCGCTTCGTCGAGACGAATGCCGCCGACGGTGACCATTTCCGCAACGACTTCGCCGCCGCCTCGTTCGTTGATGCTTCTGATAATTGATTCGGGAAACGTCTGTTCGCGTCCCGTTAAAATACCGACTCTTTTCATAATTTTATTCGATTCCTACTTTAAATATTGTTTTAAGATAACTCGCGGAAAATTTCAGATTATTCTGAAATCGCTAATTTTAATTGATAAACCGCCTCAAGCGCAAGGCTGCCAAAAAGATTGCTAAAACGCTTCGTAAAATAGTATTATTAAATTGTCAAGGCTTGCGAGCGATTGACGCCAACCTGAACAATCTAAATCTACTGCTTCTTACTTTCATCGAAAGTATCCTACATAAAACAAAATGAGCGACACTGTAACGACCGCCGTCAACGTGCCTTTAAATACTGTCCCGATTGCCGCTAAACCGCCCGCGCCGCCCGCGTCAAACGCTAATCCGGCGATTGCCCAAAACATTCAGGCGTTTCACAATGTTCTGCGCCGAATGATCGCCGCCGGCGAAAAAGTCAGCGATTTGATATTTTCGCCCGGTCGTCCGCCGCAAGTCGAGCTTTCGGGCGATTTGCAGGGCGTCTCAATTCCCGGTTTGGAGAAACTGCTGCCGCCGCAAATCAAAGCGATGGCTGATTTGATGTTAATGAATAATGCGCAGGGATTGGAAACGCTGGAAAATCGAGGTTCAGCCGACATTTCCTACAGCGTCGGCGGTCTGTGCCGCTTTCGCGTCAATATCTTTCGCCAGCGCGGAACGTATGCCATCGTGATGCGCGTCATTCCGACCGCGCCGCCGAATTGGGAAGAGCTGAATCTCCCGCTCGCCGTCCGCAACGTGTCGGAATTGAAAAACGGTTTGGTTTTGGTGACGGGTCCGACGGGTTCGGGAAAATCAACGACTCTGGCGGCGATTATTGATTTGATTAACTCGACCAAAAAATACCACATCGTCACCATCGAAGACCCGATAGAATTTATTCACGACCACAAACTCGGCACGGTTCATCAGCGCGAGCTGCATTCGGACACGCCGGATTTTGCTCTCGCCTTGCGCGCCGCGCTCAGGCAAGCGCCGAAAGTAATTCTCGTCGGCGAAATGCGCGACCGCGAAACTATCGAAGTGGCGATGGAAGCCGCCGAAACCGGACACCTCGTTCTCTCCACCTTGCACACGATTGACGCGGCGAAAACCATTGACCGCATCATCGGCGTTTTCCCGAAAATCGAAGAACAGGCAATTCGCACGCGCCTTTCCCAATCGTTTCGCCGGATTATTTCACAGCGATTACTGCCGAAAACGGGCGGCGGGCGCGTTGCCGCCATCGAAATTCTGACGGCGAATTCCAGAACGCGCGAGTATATCGAAAAGGGCGAAAAGGAAGGACGCTCGATCACCGACGCGATGAACGACGGCGAACTCGAAGGAATGCAAACTTTCGACGTGGTGCTGGAAAAGTTTATCCGCGAAGGCACGGTCAAAAAGGAAATCGCTCTCGGTTACGCCACCAACGCCAACAACCTGATGCTGGCAATCAGCGACTTGCCGTAAATAAAAAAGGCGGACTCAAAAGTCCGCCTTTCAACACGAAAATAAAGAATAAATTACCGATTCGCTTCCGGCAAAAGTTCGTAATTTCCCATCTGCCGGTTGTGCGCGTCGAGCGCGCCCATCGCGTCGGCGGTCTGATCGAGCATCTGTTTGGTCATCGCAATCGAATCGCTCAACTGCTCAAAATCGAGCAAAGAAAATTTTTCGGGCGTGGACATCGTGACGATTTCGTCATTCAGATAACCGAAGAAATTTTCGATTGACTGCAATTGCCCTTCGACTAATTTAACGCTTCTTTCTAATTCGTCGAACGAAGCCAGGCGGCGTTTCAGAATCTCGACGTTCGTTTGCTGAACGCGGCGCGTTTTTTCGTCGGGCGAGTTTTCGGCGGCGCGGAACGCTTGCGATAACTGATTGTGGACGGCTTGCCGGTTGATTGATTTCAGATGCAATTTGCGGCGTTTATAAACGTCCAAAAGATCAACGAAATCTTCCCAACGCTGGTCGAGCGTCGTTAAATTGTTCGGCAGTTCTTTGCTTCCCGTAAACTTAAAATAGTTATCCTGAATTTTATCTTTCTGCCAGCGCAGATACTCGACCGCTTCGCGCTCGCGCGGCGTAAAGGATTTGATCAGTTTCTCGCGCGTCGCTTTATTGAGCGCGAACAGACGTTCTTTTTCGCGGCGGTTGACGAGCTGACGATACGCGGGCAGATTCGGCAAAATCAAAAAATACGCGATCTCGAAAATCAGCGCGATGAGCAGCGGAATCACGCTTTGCGTGTAAGCCGCCGCGACTGCGAAACCCGCCAAGCCCCAAAAATTGACTGGCTCTTTGATGGCTTCTTTGGCGTATGAAGAATTAAATTTGCTGATTCCCTGTTGATACTTTGCGATGTCTGCCATAACTATTACTAGATGCAATTTGAGTCGTTTGGGTTTCGCTGAATTTTCCCGAAATTACTTTTCCTTTGAATCTTCGAGCAGAACCTGATCGAGCGTGATTTCGTCAGGCACTTGCGAGTTGGCGGCGATTTGTTTGCCGCCCGCGTTCGAGCCGCTGCCGAGCATTCCCATATTTTGTTTGTATTCCAAAAGTTTGTCCTGCAGTTGAATGTCCATCGCCTCGCGCTCGATGTCCTGCATCTGCGCGTCAACGCTCGACGAGCCGAGTTGCAGTTTGGCTTCGGCGGCGGCGACGCGGCGGTCAATTTTCTCGCGCATCTCATTGAAGGTCGAAGCGTCGTCGCCGATGTTGAAAGTCTCCATCGTCTGCGCGAGCTGCTCCTGCAGTTTGGCTTGTTTCGACGCGCTGATTAACTGCATCGCTTCGGCGGTGCGCTTCTGCATTTGCAGAACGTAGTTGTCGCGCGCTTTTAGGGCTTGCTTTGACGCGCTCGAAGCGTGTTCGAGCTGGGCGGAGGTTTTTTCCAAATCAATCTGCGCCTGTTGAAGTTGTCCGATGTAGGCGGTCGCAATGTCGTCGCGTCCCATCTTGACCGAGGCTTTGATTTTCGAGTCGAGGTCAACGACCTGCTCGCTTAAACGCTCTTTGTTTTTCGCTAAAAGGCGTTCGGTCGCCATCACCTGCGCCACCGAATTGTTCAAATCCGGCACGCGGTCGCGCATATCGCGGATAGTTTGTTGGAGAACCATCTCCGGGTTTTCGACTTTATCAAGAGCCGCGCCGGTTCCGGCGCGAAACATTCGCATAATTCTGGCAAACAATCCCATTTTCTTCTCACACGCTCCTCGTCAATTTGCTTCAGGTCTAACCAACCTTTGCCGAAACCTTTACGACCCGAAATCAGCCAAAGTTGCAAAAGCAGGATTTCAGTATAACAAGAAAACGGCAAACGCCGAAATAAATTATCGGAAATTTCGAGCGGCAGCGTCGCTTTCGCTTTTAAACAATCGAACCTGCATTTTACGGGCGGCGTTCGTCGCCATTCTGTCTGAATTATTCGGTTTTTCCCTTGTCCGCGTTGATTCCCAAATTTTTCATTCGCCGGTATAGATGACTGCGGTCAACGCCCATTAATTCAGCCGCTTTCGAGACGTTGCCGTCCGCCTCGGCAAGTTTGTGCAAAATAAATTCGCGCTGATAGGCATCGTTTGCTTCCTTAAATGACGGAAAGCGAAACGACGCGGCGGGCGTTTCGCTTTTTTGGTTAAGCTCGGGCAAATCGCTCGCCGAAACCGTCTGTTTGCCGTGCATAATCACAACGCGCTCGACCGTGTTGCGCAGCTCGCGCACGTTGCCGAGCCAACCGTAATTACACAAAGCGTCAATCGCCTCGTTTGTGAAATCCTTCGGTTTTTTTCCGTAATCGGCGGAAAATTTGCGATTGAAATGTTCGATCAGCAGCGGCACGTCTTCGCGGCGTTCGCGCAGCGGCGGAATTTGAAACGGAATGACGTTTAAACGGTAAAATAAATCGGCGCGAAAATCGCCGTCTTCAATCAAATTATCAAGGCGCTTATTCGTCGCCGAAATCACGCGCACGTCAACTTTGACGGGCGTATTGCTGCCGATTGATTCAAATCGCTGCTCTTCCAAAACCCTGAGCATTTTCGCCTGCACGCGCGGCGACATATCGCCGATTTCGTCGAGAAACAAGCTGCCGCCGTCGGCGATTTCAAACTTCCCTTTCTTCGCCACGCCCGCGCCGGAGAACGCGCCTTTCGCGTGTCCGAAAAGTTCCGATTCGACTAATTCTTCGGGAATGGCGGCGGAATTTATCTCGACAAACGGCGCGCTTTTTCGCTTTGACGCGGCGTGAATTGCCCGCGCGACCAACTCTTTGCCCGTTCCCGATTCGCCCGAAATCAAAACGCGCCCGTCTGTCGGCGCGACGATTGAGATTTGTTTCCTGAGCGCGCGCATTGCCACCGACTCGCCGATCATTTCGTATTCGCGGCTTAACTGTTCGCTCAAATGTCGGTTGGCGAGTTCGAGTTCGCGTTGCCTGATAGCGTTTCTGACCGTGAGAACGGTTTTCTCGATTGAGAGCGGTTTTTCAATGAAATCAAACGCGCCCAATTTCGTCGCGTTAACGGCGGTTTCGATATTGCCGTGACCGGAAATCATCACAACCGCCGCGTCGTTTCCCTCTTCACGAAGGCGTTTCAAAGTTTCCAAACCGTCAATCTTCGGCAGCCAAACGTCGAGTAGAATGCAGTCGAAATTAATCGTCTCCGCCGCTTTCAAACACGTTTCGCCGGAGGCGACGGTTTCGACATCAAAACCTTCGTCTTCTAAAACTCCGCGCAGAGTTTCGCGGATGCCGCGCTCGTCGTCAACGATTAAAATTGAGTTAGACATTAGCCGGTAATTCTACAATAAATTTCGCGCCTTTGACAGACTTATTGACGGCGCGAATTTTCCCGCGATGTTCGGAAACGATTCGCTGGACAATCGCCAACCCCAAACCCGTGCCGCGTCCTTTGGTGGAAAAATATGGCTGGAAAAGTTTCTGGAAATCCGACGGCGCAATGCCGCCGCCGTTATCGGAAATTTCGGCGATGACTAAATCGCGCGCCTGGTCGTGAAAAGTTTTAACGGAAATTCGCTTGTCGGCTTGAGTTTCATCGAACGCTTCAATGGCGTTTTCGATTAAATTGACGAACACGCGCTTTAGCTGTTCGTCGTCAATGAGCGCGGTCGGCAGATTTTCGGCGAGATTCAACTCGATTCGCACGTCGGAAAAACGATCTTCGTAAAGCGTCGCCGATTGCTTGATGATTTCGTTTAAATCGCCGGTTTCGAGCCGCGCGTTCGGCAATCTGGCGTAGCGCGAAAATTCGTCAACCATTGATTTTAAGGAATTGACTTCTCTTAAAATCGTCTGCGTTCCTTCGTTTATAATTTTCGTGGTTTGGTCTTCGGCTCGAAATCTGAAATCCGAAATTCCGAATCCCAAATCGGCAGACTTTGGACTCGGGATTTGAAATCGTTTAGCGATGCGCTCTGCTGAAAGCTGAATCGGCGTCAGCGGATTTTTTATCTCGTGCGCCATCCGGCGGGCGACTTCCTGCCACGCCGAGGCGCGCTGCGCGGCGATGAGTTCCGACAAATCTTCGATGACCAGAACGACGCCGCTCCGTTCGGTTTCGGAGATTTTCGGGAGTGCGGTCGCCGCGAGCGCGACCGGCGTATTTTCGTTTGAAGGTTCGCTGCCGTCGGCGTCCTCCGGCTGCAAAATCGTTTGCTCGCTCGCCTTGCCGATGCGCCTGGCGCGGTTCAATAATCTCTCCAGAATTTGGCGATTTTCTTCGCCCACTAATTGTTTTAATTCAAAATTTGTAAAATCCGCGTCTTCGAGTTTTAAAATTTCAATTGCGGCGCGGTTAATCGTCGTTACGCGGTTCGCGCCGTCAAAAGAAATAACGCCGGTCGAGAGCGATTGCAAAACGGTTTCGATATAACGGCGGCGTTCGGACAACTCGAACGAGTTTTCCTCTAATTTCGCCGACATCTGATTGAAGGTCGAGACGAGCAGCGCGAGTTCGTCTTCGGCGAAAACGTCAACTCGGTGTTTCAAATCGCCGCGCGCGATTTTGTCCGCGCCTTCCGCCAGAGCTTTGATCGGCGCGGTCAAACCGCGGGCGACGTAAAAGGCAATCCAACTCGACGCGAAAATAAGCATAAATGTCAGTACGCCGAGGATTAAAAGTCCGATTTGCCGAATCGAGTGTGATTTTCGTTTTAGCTCTTCAAACTCGACGAGCGAGTTTTCGACAATCCGGCTGACGTTGCCTTCGGGACGCAAATCGGGAACGACAATTAACCGTCTGCCGTCGGCAAATTGCGCCGTCGCCGCGTCAAAGCCTTTGCCGTCCGTTAAGCCGGCTTCAGTTAAATTGTTTTGATAAATCAATGCGAGCGCGCCCGCGAGTTCGGCTTTTTGTTCGGCGTTTAATTTTTTTTCGCTCGCGGCTAAAACCGCGCCGTCCGCAGAGACGACTTCGAGCCTAGTCAAATTTCCCGCCTCGACAATTGTTTGAAGTTTTCCGTCGGTTATCGTTTCGCCTTCCAGATTAATCGCCAACATCTGCGCGGTTTCTTTTAATTTGACGGTTTGGTCGGCGATTGATTGATTATGCACGGCTTTGGCTTCGCGGATGACGTTTTCGGGGATATCGGTAAACCACCGATCCAGCGCGCGGTTCATAAATAAATACGAGAAAACCGCCATTGCGATAATCGGCAAAAGGCTGATGGCGAAAAAGTATTGCAGCAGACGAGCCTTTAGTTTTGAGCCGAGCGCAAGATTGCGGCGTTCGCGCCGCAGCTTCAAAAGGCTGCGCACGAAGATGAACCCGAAAATGACAAAGGCGAAAAAGTTCAGCGACGAGAGAGCGTAAAGAAGCAGCGTATCGCTGGCGGAATTGACATCGAGGCTTCTCCAATAACTCGACGATTGCAGCAAAATCAAAAAAGTGAACAAAATCAAAACCAGCCCGCCCAAAATCCAAGGCGGCACGCGCGGTTTATATTTTTTCTGTTTTTCCTCAGCCATTCACGCTCAGTTTAGCATAAAAGCTCAAAGCCTAAAGTCAAAAAAGCGTGCCGGTTTTGGATTTCGGTCTATAATAATTTTCGTTATTGGATATAAGAAAAAATTATTGTCTTTTTGATAAAGTTCGTGCTACATTATTGATTAAACATTTTTGTTCGGAGGTAATTTATGAGCAGTTACGAACTTGACAGATATTTTCCGCTACAAGGAACTTGTTTTGAGTGCGGGCGAGATTTGCGTCATAAACTTTTTGATCGAATCAATGCGCGGTTTTCTGCCGGCGAATCGGTCGCGGCGCTCGCCGCCGTTTACAGAGTTCCGCACCGGGCGATCGAACTCGTTCTCGGACAAAATTCGGTAACTCCGCTTGGTCTAACCTTTAGACCGACTCCGCAGGCGAGGTCGGCGGCGGCTTAAATTAAGTTCAGTTATTTAAGTGTTTATAAATTAGTTAAAGGAAAAAGCGCGGCTAAAATTTTAGCCGCGCTTTTTCCTTTAACTAATTTCCGTTAAACGTTTTGACGGTTTCGTTACGGCAGAGCCGCCAACGTATCCGACAGTTTTTCGACCACCATCAAAAGCGTTTTGCCGGACTCTGTAATTTGCCCCGCGCTTGCCTGGTCTTCGGCTCTGCCTGACATATCGGAAATTCCCTGAATTTGAAAAAGATAATTTTTCAATGCAGGTTTAGTGCGAAACTCGATTTCGAGCGCAACTAATCCGGCGCGCAGATTTCTGATTGAAGTGACCACGTCCTGCTTGATTTTCTGGTTAAGTTCAGGCGCGTTACGCGAAGCCTTTTGCGCCGCGATTTCTTTATCCAAGTCTTCGATGACGCGCGCGATGCCGCCCAAATTGTAAATAAATTTCGAGACGTTTTTAATCTGCGTCGAAACTTTCTCCGCGCCTGATTTTATCTCGATATTGTTGCTTGCAGGCGTCGCGCTGGCAGTTGTTCTTGTTTTTCTGGTTGACGTGCGGCGTTTCTGCGCGTCAGCGGAAACCGCCAGAAACGCCAGACACGCGAAAATCGCGGTAAATTTTATTAAATTAGTTTTCATATTCGTTTTCCTCGGCAATTCGCAAATTGGCACGGATAATCTTATCATAAATAAAGATGCACGAAACTCATAAATAAAGATGCACGAAAGACATTTGGAAGTTCGCCGTCTCGGACGCTTCGCTTACGAGGCGGGTTTGCGTCTGCAAAAAGAACTCGAACAGGCAGTTATCGAGCGACGCGAAACGGATTACCTGCTTCTTCTCGAACATCCGCATACTTTCACGATTGGACGGCGCGCCAAAGAAAACGGCGTCTTGGCGACCGCCGAGCGACTTAAAAGTTTAGACGTTTCGGTTTTCGAGACGAATCGCGGCGGCAAAGTGACGTATCACGGACTCGGGCAAATCGTCGGCTATCCGATTATAAGTTTGTCGCCCGACCGCGAAGACGTTCACCGATACGTCCGCGACATCGAAGAAGTTTTGATTCGCACGCTCGATGATTACGAAATCGAGGCTTTCCGCATCGAAGGCTTAACCGGCGTTCACACGCGACAGGGAAAAATCGCGGCAATCGGCATACACATCAAACGCTGGGTGACGACGCACGGTTTCGCTCTGAACGTCAACACCGATTTGAGTTTTTTCGATTGGATAATTAGTTGCGAAGGCGAGCCGGTAACTTCGCTGGAAAGACTGCTCGGGCGCGAAGTCGAATTGAAAGAAGTCGAAGATAAAATCATCGAAAATTTTGCGGCTGTTTTCGGCAATCCGTCAGTGATTGAAAATCAGAAACTAAAAGCCGAAAATTAAATTTTCATCGTTCATTTCTCGTTTCGGATGGCAACCCTGCGCCCGTTTTCGCGCATCTTGAATGTTTAAGCGTTACCGTCTAAAATCTTAAAGTTACCGTTTAAGAAAACAAAGAAAAATTTATTGCTGTAGATTTTCAGGAGTTATACCGTTATGTTCAAAAAAAGTTTGATACGTGATACGGCTTTGACCGTTTCGATTCTGGCGGCGGGCGCATCGGTCGGCTATGCGCAGGACGCGAAACCGACCGAAGACCCTTCGCAAAAAGCCCGCAAAGTTTCGGAAGAAAAAGATAAAATTTATAAAAACTGGTTGAGCAAAGACGTCGAATACATCATCACTTCAGACGAAAAAAAGGCGTATAAAGCGTTGAAGACCGACGAGGAGCGCGAGAATTTTATCGAAAACTTTTGGCGCCGGCGCGACCCCGATCCGGACACCGAAGAAAACGAGTATCGTGAAGAGTATTACGAACGCATCGCTTACGCCAATGAACATTTCGCGTCGGGCATTCCCGGCTGGAAAACCGACCGCGGACGCATCTACATCACTTTCGGCAAACCCGATTCGGTAGAATCGCACCCGTCCGGCGGCTCATACGACCGTCCGAGTTACGAAGGCGGCGGTTCGACGACGACCTACCCGTTTGAAACCTGGTTTTACCGCCATCTCGATAACGTCGGCGACGGCATCGAAATCGAATTCGTTGACCCGACCGGAACCGGCGAATATCGCATCGCCCGCAGCCCGAATGAAAAAGACGCGCTTTTGAACGTTCCGGGCGCGGGTTTGACGACTGCCGAGTCCTTGGGACTCAGCAATAAAGGCGACCGCATTTCAGGAATGGGCAACGGTAATTATTACGGACGCGAACAGGACAATCCTTTCCGGCGGATGGAAATAATCGCCAATTTGCAGCGTCCGCCGCAAGTTAAATTCAGCGATTTGCAGTCGTCCATTACCGATTCGGGCGTGATTGACAATAACCCGCTCGATTTTGATATGCGCGTGGACTTTTTTCGGCAATCAGACGACCGCGTGATAACGGCGTTTACCTTGCAGACCGAAAACAAAGAACTTCAATTCAGCGACAACGGCGGACTGCAAACCGCGAGAATGAATATCTTCGGGCGAATTATGGCGGTTTCCGGCAAGCGTTCGGGAATTTTTGAAGATTCGGTCACGACCAATGCGACGACCGCCGAACTCGTCGAGGCGCGAGACCGAAAATCAATTTATCAAAAAGCGGTCGCCTTGACGCCCGGCACTTACAAGGTTGATGTCGTCGTCCGCGATGTCGGAACGGGCAACAAAGGAATTCGCAGCATCGGGTTTACCGTGCCGCGCTACGAAGAAACCAAACTAGCGACTTCGACCCTAGTTCTTGCTTCGACGCTTCGCACGACGACCGAACGCGACATCGGCGGCAGTTTCGTTATCGGTTCGGCAAAAGTTATTCCGAACCTTTCCGGCGTTTACAAAAAAGGTCAGGATGTCGGCGTTTACCTGCAGGTTTACAATACGGGAATTGACCAGACGACTTTGCGACCGGCGGTTGATGTGGTTTATGTTTTGACCAAAGACGGCAAGGAAATTTTGCGACAAAACGAAAACTGGGAAGGCTTGAGCGATTCGGGACAGCGCCTTACTTTGGCGCGTCTTATTCCGACCGGCGGTTTAGCGACGGGCGAATACGAATTGAAAATCAAAATCAAAGACCGAGTGAAAGATAATCAAACGCTCGAACCTTCGGCAAAGTTTATCGTCGTCCAGCCGTAAATTAACCACGAGTAAATTTATTCGCCGACGCTTTTCGCACGAGAAAACGTCGGCTTTTTCATTTTTCCGGTATGGAAACCGACAGATTATTTTTAAGGCGTTATGCCGAGAAAGACAAGAATCACTTCATCGCGCTGTTCACCGACACGGCGGTGATGAAACGTGTCGGCGACGGTGTGATGACGGGCGAGCAAGCCGAAGCATTTTGGCAAAAATTGTGTGAAAAACTTTACCCGCAAAATTTTAACATTTGGGCGGTTTTCACTCGTACGGATTCTCGTTACATCGGACACGCCGGAATTTACCCGCGCCCGACGAAAAAGGAAGACTGGGAATTCGTTTATTTTCTCAATCGAGAATCTTGGAGCAAAGGTTACGCGACCGAAATCGCGCGACAAATCGTCGAATACGGTTTTGAACGGTTAAATTTGCCGGAAATTTACGCGACGGTTGACGACGACCATTCGGCTTCGATTCGTGTCCTCAAAAAAGCGGGATTAAATTTTGAGCGGTATGAGTTCGACGAGGAGGGCAGATTTTCAGTTTATTCGGTAAAGAAAAACCGACCACGCGCATAACACATTCAACACGAAAGAAATCAGAAATTTTTTCGTGTTGCGCGCGTTATTTCGCGGTTAATTCTTTTTCATAAAATTATCAAACCACAATTGAAAAACCAGCAAAGTCCAAAGCTGTTTGTGATGCGAAGCCGCGCCCCTTTCGTGTTCTCGGATCAATAGCTCGACAAACTTCTCGTTGAACAAACCTTGATTTTTCAATCGCTTTGAATCAAGCAAATCGTGCATCAGCGGATTCAGGCGATTTTTCAGCCATTCGGCAATCGGAATTCCGAAACCTTTTTTCGGACGCTGCAAGATATTACGCGGAAGAAGCGGTTCAACGGCTTTTTTCAAAATATATTTTCCTTTGTTACCTTTGAGCTTGTATTCGAGCGGCAGGCTCGCGGCAAACTGCGCGACGCGCGGGTCGAGAAACGGCGCGCGAACTTCCAGGGATACCGCCATCGAAGCGCGGTCAACTTTTGTCAGAATGTCTTCCGCCATGTAAAAATTCATATCGAGAAACTGCATCCGCTCGATTTGGGTCGGCGCGTCGGTCGTGGCAAGCAAATCTTTCGCGCCTTTGTAAATGTCGCCGGAAGAATTTGCTAAAACATCTTTCGTCAGTAAATCGTTTTGCCCGTCAATCGAAAACGAACCGAACCAAGAATGGTGGCGCGTCACCGCGTCGTATTTGGAAGCCGCGACGAAGCGTTTCGCTTTGTAATCGAACGACAGATTTTTGGTCGAAACCGGCAGACGATTAACAATCGGCTCAATCACGTTTGAGCGCAAAAAGCGCGGAATCGAATCATAAACTCCAGCCATTTTATGCCCGAAATACATCGGATAACCGGCGAAAAGCTCGTCGCCGCCGTCGCCGCCGAGCGCGACCGTGACGTGTTTTCTGACGAAACGCGCGAGCAAAAAAGTCGGGATCAGCGAGCCGTCGGACATCGGCTCGTCAAGCCACGTTCCGATTTCGGAAATCAAATCCGCCGCCCGTTCAACGCTCAACTTGTCTTCGTAATGTTCCGTCCCCAAATGCGCCGCAACTTGCCTGGCATATTTCGATTCGTCAAAAGAATCTTCTTCAAAACCGATGGAGAACGTCTTGACTTTCTCAGTCGAAAACCGCGTCGCCAATGCCGCGACGGTCGAAGAATCAACGCCGCCCGAAAGCAAAATTCCCAATGGCACGTCCGCCACGAGCTGCATTCTGACCGCATCGGTGAGCAGTTCGCGCAAATCGGTCGCGGCTTTTTCAATCGTCGGGATGTTGCCGTTTCGGTGAAAAGACAGATTCCAATAACGCCTGGTTTTCACTTCGCCGTTCTCCAAAATCAAAAAATGCGCGGCGGGCAGTTTGTAGATGTTTTTGTAAATCGAAGCGGGCGCGGGAACATAATCGAAAGAAAGATATTGACGAAGCGCGTCGGTATTGATTTTCGCTTCAACCGACGGATGTTCCAATAAAACTTTCGGCTCGGAGGCGAAAATCAATTTGCCGTCGAACACGCCGTAATAAAGCGGCTTTTCGCCAAAACGGTCACGCGCAATCAGCAGTTTACGTTTGCGCTTGTCCCACAAAGCAAACGCAAACATTCCGCTGATGTGTTCGAGCATCGCATCGCCATATTCCTCATAAAGATGCGGCAAAATTTCCGTGTCGGTGTTTGTTTCAAATTTATGTCCGCGTTTTTCCAAGCCGCTTCGCACTTCGCCGAAATTATAAAGCTCGCCGTTCATCACTACGACGATTGATTTGTCTTCCGAGTAAACCGGCTGCTCGCCCGTATGCAAGTCAATAATCGAAAGCCGCCGCATTCCGAGTGCGACTTCATTCTCAAGCCACAAACCTTCCGAATCCGGTCCGCGATGTTTCATCCGTTCGCACATCGCGTGCAAAAAGGCTTTGCCCGAATTTTGCGAAGGTTTATTTTCTAAATTCGCCCAACCTGCTATTCCGCACATTTTATTTATTGGTTAGTCAGAATTAAAATCGCCGCGTTTGATTTTTTCAAGAAAATCTTCAAAGTTTGCAGCGCGAAATTCGGTCTCGCCTGTTTCGTGCGACCAATGAACAATCGG
>CADCUR010000298.1 GCA_902805935.1 uncultured Pyrinomonadaceae bacterium | reverse complement strand
AGCAGAATCGCCAGCAGCAGAAACGGTATCATTCCGAGCCAATCGGAATTCGGACCGGCGAAAAGCGGGTTATGCTCTTCCGACCATTTTTCGAAACTCGTCACTGTGCTGCTTAAAAATTCCGCTGCGACCGCGACCAAAATTCCCGCAAGCGCGCCGCCCGCGATATAACCGGAAGCGAGCAGAACGCCCGGACTGCGATCGGTTTCGGCGACGATTTCTTCTTCCGACAAATTTCGCCGACGAAGCCGTTTTATCAAATCTTTATCAACTGCCCACCGCACCAGCCCGCCGACGAAAATCGGCGCCGAGACGGAAATCGGCAAATATAATCCGACGGCAAAGGCGAGCGACGGAATGCCGGACAGTTCCAAAACGACGGCGATCATCACGCCGAGCAAAACCAAGCCCCAGGGAAGTTCCCGGCTTAAAATTCCTTTGATGATGTAACTCATCAAAGTCGCTTTCGGCGCGTTGTATTTCGTCACGCTCGAACCGTCGGCGCGTTCCGTTACCGTGCCGTTAATGCCCGGATCAACCAAATAGGCGGGTCTGCCCTGCGTATCAATCAAATAGCGTCCTTCGTCGCCGAGTTTCGCGTCTGTGTTATGCCAAACGCTGTAATTGGCGGAATCATCCAAGCCCGGTTCGCTGACTCTTTCGCGTTTCAATTGTCCGCCCTCACGCAGAAGCTGCTGTTCGGGAACGCGAAATTCCGTGGCGAAAGCGGTCGGTTCGACTCGCTGATAAACGGTCGAAGTGTTGTTGAGCGCGATCAAAATCGGACCCAGAACGAGAGCCGAAACGGTCGCGCCGACGAGAATGGCGATTTGCTGTTTCCAGGGCGTTCCGCCAACCCAAAAGCCGGTTTTCAAATCCTGCGAAGTCGTGCCGCCGTTCGACGCGGCGATACAAACGATACCGCCGACGCTCAGAGCCGTAACGAAATACGGATCGGGTGCCGTCCAGCCGAGAAGCAGAAAAACAAGACAAGTTAAAAGCAATGTGGCGACGGTCATTCCCGAAATTGGGTTCGACGACGAGCCGATTTCACCCGTCAAGCGTGAAGAAACCGTAACGAATAAAAAGCCGAAGATGATAATCAAAATCGCGCCGATCAAATTCATCTTGAGCGACGGTGCCAATGTGATGACGACAATCAACGCTAAAATGCCGATGATGACCCATTTTAATGAAAGGTCTTGGTCGGTGCGCGGCACGACAGTTTCGTTTTTGACTTCGCTTGCGCCGCCGCGAAAATCGGCGAGTCCGCCTTTCAGCCCGTGCCAAATCGTCGGCAAGGAACGAGCCAGCGAAATCATTCCTCCTGCGGCGACCGCGCCCGCGCCGATATATAAAACGTATGTGCTTTGAATGCTGTCTTTGCCTTGAATCGCCATCTCGGAGATGAGCTTCGACGTGGCTGGTGCGAGCGGTTCAAGCAGAGCCGAGCCAAAGTATTTAATCATCGGAATCAGCACGAGATACGACAGAGCGCCGCCTGCGAACATAATTCCCGCAATGCGCGGACCGATAATGTAACCGACGCCGAGCAGCGCCGGATTATTTTCGAGTGAAACCGAGCCGCCGCGAAACGGCGCGTCGAATTCTTTGCCCGGCGATTCTTTCCAGCCTTTGAAAACCTGCATCAGCGTATTGAATAAAAACCCGATGCCGAAACCGACTGCAATAACTTTTCCGCCGGTCGTTGCCGCGTCGTCCGAACCGGCTTTGTCGGACTCAATCGAAGCGGCGCGAGATTCTTGGGAGGCGCCCGCCTTTAAAACTTCCGCGCAAGCCGTGCCTTCCGGGTATTTCAAATAACCGTGCTGGTCGCGGATCAGGGCGCGCCTGAGCGGAATCATCATAAAAATTCCCAAAAGTCCGCCGAGAACGGCGACGAGCATCACGCGCGAAAGTTCGAGGTCGAAACCGAGAATCAAAATCGCGGGCATCGTCACGCCCAGCCCGAACGCGATTGATTCGCCCGCCGAGCCAGCCGTCTGCACGATGTTATGTTCGAGAATCGTCGCGTCGCGCACGCCGATTTTCGAGAGCAGGCGAAACAGAGTTATCGAAATAACCGCCACGGGAATCGAAGCCGAAACCGTCAAGCCGACTTTCAGAACCAGATAGAGCGACGACGCGCCGAAAATTACTCCGAGCAGGGTCCCGACGATCAGCGGAAAAATCGAAAGCTCGCGGAAATTCGTCACGTTGTCGGGAATATACGGGCGAAAAACCGCCAGAAAAGGATTATTAGTCATAACCTAAAACTAAAACCTCCGAAATTGTTTTTATAAAATTGCTGGGAAAGTATTTGTTGCAAGTCCTGGCGTTAATTTACATCGCATCACGCAAACAAGCAAGTAACTTTTTGTTAACCGCCGAACTATTTCGGCGCGAGAAAGTTTTCTATATGATTCCGTGCCGGCGAAAAAAGATTCCTCGCGCGTCAAGCGTTCATTCTCATCCGCCGGAAATTAATTTATACTTTGGAAAAAACCTAACGGAGTTTCCAAAATATGCCAAAACTTTTTCGCGTTTTCTTTTTGTTCGTTCTGTTTTCCGCAGTTGCTTTTGCTCAAACGAAAATTCCCGCGCCCGCCGACGCGCTCGGCTTCACGCCCGGCGATGACAGAAAGCTCGCCTCGTGGAATCAGATTCTCGATTATTTTCGCAAACTTGACGAGGGAAGCGACCGCGTGCAGTTTCAGGAAATCGGCAAAAGCACGATGAACGTGCCGTTTGTTTACGCCACGATTTCCGCGCCGGAAAATTTAAAGAATCTGGAAAAATTCAAACAGATAAATGCAAAACTCGCCGACCCGCGATTGATAAAGTCGAATGAAAAACTTGCCGCCGATTTAATCAAACAAGGCAAAACGATTGTTTTGATTACGTGCGGCATTCATTCGACCGAAGTCGGCTCGACGCTTTCTTCGATGCTGATCGCTCATCGTCTCGCCTCATCGAACGAGCCGGAAATTCAGAAGATTTTGCAGAACACAATCGTCCTGCTCGTGCCGAGTTTGAATCCCGACGGCGTGGACATCGTGAAGAATTGGTATGACAAAACGCTCGGCACAAAGTTTGAAGGAACTACGCCGCCGGAGCTTTATCACAAATACGTCGGACACGACAACAACCGCGATTGGTATGCGTTCACGCAAATTGAGACGCAGTTGACGGTTGATAAAATTCACAACGTCTGGCACCCGCAAATCGTCAACGACATTCACCAGCAAGGCGCAAACGGCGCGCGCCTGTTCGTTCCGCCGTATATGAAGCCGGTCGAACCGAACGTGCCGAAGGAAATCGTCGAAGGCTATACGGAACTCGGCAATTACATTTTGCGGGAGATGACCGACAAAGGCTTTGCGGGAATCACGAACGATTCGATTTACGACGCCTGGACGCCGGCGCGCGCCTATTCGCATTATCACGGCGGCGTGCGGATTTTGACCGAAACGGCTTCGGCGCGTCTTGCGTCGCCCATGAAAGTCGAGTTTGAAAAACTGCGCGTTGACGCGAGCGACAATTACGACCCGCAAAAAGCGTCGGCGAATTTCCCGAAACCGTGGCAAGGCGGCGATTGGACTTTGCGCGACATCACGAATTATATGACCACATCGAGTTTCACGTTGCTCAAACACGCCGCCGAAAACCGCGAAGCGTGGCTCAAGCGATTTTACGCGGTTGGCAAAGAAGCGGTCAGACCGCGAAAGAATGGAGAATTGCAAGGATTTATTGTCCAACAACCAAAGGATGATAAAGGTTTCTACAATGTTGTTGAAATTTTAAGGAGAGGCGGAGTTAAAGTTGATTTTCCAAGTTCACTTCAACTCGATAATAAATCTTACGAAAAGGTTGCGGTTATCAAATTAGACCAACCATACGGTTTATTTGCTAAAGCGTTGTTGGAAAAACAAACTTACCCAAATTTAAAAGATGAAAAAGGAAATCCAATTCCGCCTTATGATGTAACAGCACACACACTTTCGTTATTAATGAATACAGAAGTATTGCCTGTTTTCAAGGCTTTCAAATATAAATCTCTTTCTGATGAAAAATCTTTTGTCGAACAAGTTGGATGTTACAATTATCTTGGTGTTTATCGTTCCTTCGTTCCTTCAATGGACGAGGGTTGGACTCGTTGGATATTTAACACTTTTACAACCGCTGATGACTGCGCCACTTCTGCTGAATCAATTGAGAACAAGGCAATTCAGGAAAATCAATTGAAAGATTACAAACAAATTATCTTCCCCGACCAATCGCCGAATCAAATCTTAAACGGCTACGCGAAGGGCGCGATGCCCGACGAATACACGGGCGGAATCGGCGCGGAAGGCGTCGAGAATTTGCGAAAATTCGTCGAAGCGGGTGGAACTTTGGTTTTTCTCAACCGCGCTTCAAACTTCGCCATCGAACAATTCAATTTGCCGGTCACGGACGTAACGAAAGGCGCGAACCGCAAAGATTTTTACATTCCCGGCTCGATTCTCCGAACGGAACTCGACACCGCGCACCCGATTGCCAAAGGAATGCCGAAAGATTCAATCGCGTGGTTTGAAGATTCGCCCGCGTTTGAAATCAAAACCGACCCGCTCGCTTTGACGAACAATTTCAAAATCATCGCTTCGTATCCGAAAAATCCGAAAGACATAATGCTTTCCGGCTGGGCTTTGGGCGCGGAACGACTCGCGGGCAAAGCGGCGTTGGTGGAATTTATGTTAGGCAAAGGAAAAATCGTTTTGTTCGGTTTTCGCCCGCAATATCGCGGTCAAAGCTTAGCGACATTTCCGCTTTTGTTTAATGCGATTTCAAATTAAATGAAAATTCAAACAGGATGGACAGGATATTCAGGATAAAACGAAATCATTTAATTTGTTTTTAATCCTGTATACGCCGCCCGTCCTGTTTGAATTTCTACCGGAACAACTCCGAAATTAATTTACTTTGACCGCTCGAAACACGCATCACCTTCCGCGCCGTCGAAGCATAAAATCAGCGGCGCGTCGGGACGAAAAACGCTGTCCAGATTTTTAACGACGAATTTCTTCGTCAGCGTCGAAGCCGACAAAGTTTTCTTGAAATTGCCTTTGGCTTCGCACGAGCTTGTGCCGATTGACGTTCCCGTTCCCAAATTTATAATCATCTCGTCGCCGCTGACGGTAAACTTGCCGGGAATTTTTGTGATTTCGCTGATGCGGCATTGCGTAATGCTCAACGTATTCTTTTCATTGAGAAATTGCATCGAACCGTCGGCGAAAAACTCGAATGTAACGTCCTCTCCGCTGTTGTAGTGGGTTTTGCCGGTGTAATCGCGGAAGCCGCCCGCGCCGCCGCTGCGCTTCCATTTCCCGACAAGACTTTTCGGCGCAGTCGCGGCTTTGGCGGGCGATGAATCGCGGCTGATCACCGATTCTTCGGCTGCGTCGGGCGCTTGAGCCGAAGAAACTTTTGAACCGCCATTCGGCTCGTTGTCAGATGCCTGGGCGTTCGGCAGCATTTCGGTTACGGCGAGAACGAACGCTTCGTTTGTCGCGGCGAAAAATCCGACAAGTCCGCGGCGCGACGGCTCTTCGCGTATCAACGTAAAGAACGTTACGTCCTGCTCTTTGGCGGCAAGCTCGTATTGCCAGCCCGCGCCGCGCAAGTCGTTGGCGAGTTTTTGGATCATACTCGCGCCTTTCGATTTTTGATAATTGCCGCCCCACATCAAAACTTCGCGTTCGCCTTGCCGCACAACCTCGCCGCCTTCCGCAACCATTTTTTCCAATACTTCGCTGACTTCGCTCGGAATGTTTCCGTCTTTGACTCTGAGCGCGCCGTTCGGCAAATTTATCGCCGTTAGTTTTGAATTGTTAACCGCCACCGTTCCTTCTTCGACTGTTTGCGCCGAAACGTCCGTCATCCACGCGCCGCCGATTAAAACGGCGCAGATTGCCGTTAAAAAAATTTTTTTCAATTTATTCATCATTGCTTTAGTTCCCTCGATAAAAATTTTCGCCGTAAATTTCGGCTTCAATCAAAAGGCGAATGTTTGCGGCGAAAAGTATCAGCGGGAAAATAAATTCTTTGACTTTTTTTCCACTGACGGGCTTCAAAGCGCGGCGGAAGGTATCTTCGGTCAAGGAAATTTCCCGCACGGATTATTTTTCAAATCGCTTGGAAATGTGTTTTGCCAGATATTTTTCGGCTTGCCGCAGCGTTTCGTCACGATTTTCGCGCAAATCTTTGATTTGCGGCGGCACGATTCGGTCGGGCAGAACGCCTGAGCCTTCGAGTTTTTTATTTTTCGCCGTAATGAATCCGAAATCGCTCAATGTCAATTCGCCGCCGATCAGCGGTCTGGGAGCGAGAATTCCGAGAACGCAGCCGCACGACTGCCCGCCGAAAATCGGCGCGCGCTTCTGTTCCTGAAAGGCATTGGCGATTAATTCAGCGGTGCTGGCTGTGCCTTCATTGATTAATACAACAACGGGTTTCTCGTAAGTTCGCGCGAGACTGCCGCCGGTTTTTAAGGTCATCGGAACGTCCGGCGCGGGCGGCAAGTTATTTCTGGTGATAAGACGCGCGACCGTAATTTCTTGTCGGAAAAAATGCGCAGCGAAACGCAGCCCGACTTCGCCGTCGCCGCCGCGATTGTCGCGTAAATCCAAAATTAAGGCGGCAGTGTCTTTAAATTCGGCGAGGCGAGTTTCGATTTCTTTTTCCAGCTCTTCGGTGAATCGCGGGAATTTCAAATAAGCAATATTCGCCGATAAAAGCCGCCACTCAACCGAAGCAGCCGCTGGCGCAGAACCGCGCCGCAGATGAAAACGCCGCCCTTTACCGCCGACCGAATCTGACAAATTTAGTATCAACGGCGAATCGCTTTCACCGGCTAAAATGCGTGAGAAAACGCGCATTTGCGCTGCTCTCGGCGAGGAAGACGCGCCGATTGATTTTCGCGCCTCGGCAATAGCGTCGCCGATTGCCTGATTATTAACCGAGCGAACAATCATTCCGGGTCTAATGCCTTGGCGTTCGGCGTCCGAATCGGGCGCGACTTTAAGGACGACGGGCAAACTTTGAATCTCCCCGATAACTATTCCGGCGTTTGCGCTCTGACGCCGCGCCGTGTCGCGTTGAGCCGCCGAGTAAACTCTGGTGTGCGAATCATTTAACTCGCCCGCCATTTGGTCGAGAATGGCATAAAACTCCGCGTCGTTTGCTGCTTTTTCAATCAGAGGTCGAAATCTTAGTCGCACCGCTCGCCAATCGGTACCGTTAAATTTAACGTCGTAATAATTATCGTTGATTGTCCGCCAAACTTGTTCAAAAATTTCGCGGCGCGTCTCTAATTCCTGCTGCGCGGCAAACAATCGAACCGCGTTTTGCGAATGGCTCGAAGCCGCATCTTCCGGTTTCGATTGAGCCGATGCGAAAAAATTCCCGAACATAACTGCCGTTAGAAAACAACAGCCAATAAAATGTCGTTTAAGAAATGTCTGCCGCATAAAGTTGATTCCTTCAAATAAAAATTTCGTCAATCTAAAGGCGCGAGCAAATACGAAAAAAGTATCAACCGGCAGCTTTAAATCAAAAAAAGATTGCCGTTGTTTAAGCCGTCAATCTTTGTTATTGATTGAAAACGAAAAAGGCGGCTGTGTTGAAACCGTCTTTTTACATTTAACGTTTGATTGTTATTGGGCGTTGATTGTTATTTCGCCACCGCGTCGAGGATTGCCTGCGCCGCTTCTTCGATCATCGGCGAGATAATGTCCTGCCCTTCGGATTTGGCTTTTCCTTTGTATTGTTTAGCAAAAGCCGCGCTGCCGCTCAACGAATTGACTTTGATGTCGAGCGTAATTTCGTCTTTCGATTTGACATTCGCGCTCGCTCCTGCCGCCGTCGTCACTGCTGTCGAGACAACCGAACCGGCAATCGCGCCGCCCATTCCGCCCGCCATCGGTATGACATTGCTCAGCATCGGCGCGACCGAATTAAACATTTTGCCGAATCCGCCTCCGCCGCCTTTCTTATGCGAAACCGTCGCGTACAGAACGAAGTCGCATTGCTTTTCTTTAGCTTCGCCGTCGAGAGCCGCAGCGAGTTTTGCTTCGAGCGGCACGAGTTCAACGCGCGAACCTTTCAAATATTCGCCAAGCAAATTCTGAATTGCGCCCGCCAATTCCTGAGCGTTCAAGCCTTCGCCGACGGCTCCGGTTTTGACAGTCGGCAATCCGACGCGAACGTTTGTTTTTTTGTCTGCGGTTTGCGCCAAAGCCGACAAAGACATCGCAAAGAAAACGAATAAAACGGCTAATTTGATATTGACAAATGATTTCATTGTATTGACTCCTGATTTTCTTTATTATTTAGATTGGCTTAATATTGCCTTCACTCCAAAGGCGAAAATAAAATCAAAAAAGGTATCAGAGGAAATAAAAATATTTTTTGCGGGCAGACGAAAACTTGCAGAAGCCGCCGTGCGGAATATAAATTTGGGAAAAACTTTTTTATAATATAGACGAATCTCGTAAGCAGTTTAGGCTCGACGAAAAAACTCAGTATGCCGGACAATGTAACCGAACTTCTTCTCCAATTCTCAAAAGGAAATCAAGCGGCGGTCAATGATATTTTTCCTCTTATTTACGACGAGCTGAAAAGAATCGCCAACAATTACCTGCGCAACGAGCGCGTCAGCCACACGCTGCAACCGACGGCGCTGGTTCACGAGGCTTACTTAAAGTTAATTGACCACACGCGCATTGATTGGCAGAATCGCGCGCATTTTCTAGGGATGGCGGCGACTATGATGCGGCAGATTTTAATTGACCACGCCCGGCGGCATCGCGCCGGAAAACGCGGCGGCGAACACGAAAACCTCTCGCTCGAAGAATCAATCGTCATCGTCGCCGGCGAGAAATCAATGGACTTAATCGCGCTCGACGATGCCTTAAAAGAATTGGAAAAATTCGATCCGACGAAAAGCCGCCTCGTCGAACTCAGATATTTCGGCGGTCTCTCGGTCGAAGAAACGGCGGAAGTGATGGGCGTCTCGGAAATCACCGTCAAACGCCACTGGCGAATGGCGAAGGCGTGGCTCGCCGAAGCAATGAATGGCTAATCAATTGAGAATTAAAGATTGAAGAACTGTTTTCCTCCATTAGTAATTTGAAATTCGTAATTCGCACCAATGGATCTAAATCGCTGGCAAAAAATTGAAGACGTTTTTCAATCGGCACTCGATCTTTCGGGCGCGGAGCGCCAAGCGTTTATCCGCGCCGAAGCGGGCGGCGACGCGGATTTAATTGCTGAAGTCGAAAAACTCGTCGCCCGTTACGAAACCGAAGAATCGTTTCTCGAATCGCCCGTTTGGACTGACAGCGTTTTATTGCAGCCGTCGCTCAAGCAGCAAATTGCGGTTTCGCTCGAAGAGGAAATTCCGTCCGCCGTTTTCCGCGAGGAAAAACAATCTTTTCTCGGCAGACAAGTCGGCGCGTATCGCCTAACGAAAGAACTCGGCAAAGGCGGAATGGGCGTGGTTTATCTAGCCGAACGCGCCGACGGCGAATTTTATCAAAAGGTCGCCGTCAAACTTATCAAGCGCGGGATGGACACGGAGTTTATCGTCAAGCGTTTTCGCCACGAACGACAGATTGCCGCCGCGTTAAATCATCCGAACATCGCGCGTTTGCTCGACGGCGGCACGACCCAAGACGATTTGCCGTATTTCGTGATGGAGTTTGTTAACGGCGAGCCGTTTTTTAAATACGCCGAAACGAAGCGACTGGATTTACGGCAAAAGTTAAAACTTTTTCTTCAGGTCTGCCAGGCAATCAATTACGCGCACGGCAAACAAATCATTCACCGCGACATCAAGCCCGGAAACATTTTAGTCAGCGACGACGGCGAGCCGAAGCTGCTCGACTTTGGCATCGCTAAAATTTTAGACCCTGATTTAATTCACGAATCGGTGATGCCGACGGCGACGCAGATGCGATTGATGACGCCGGAATACGCTTCGCCGGAACAAGTGCGCGGCGACGAAATCACCACCGCGAGCGACCAATACAGCTTGGGCGTTTTGCTTTACGAACTGCTGACGGGCGCGCGTCCGTATAAATTTCCGTCGCGCGCGCCGCACGACATCGCCCGAATTATCTGCGAAGAAATTCCGCTGCAGCCGTCAAGCGGCGAGTTTGGAAAAATGGCGACCGGCGATTTGATTCTCGACAAAGATTTCTGCCGGAAACTCGACCGCATTGTTTTGAAAGCGCTCAGAAAAAATCCGGCGGAAAGGTATGCGTCGGTCAAAGAATTTGCCGCCGACATCGAGCGATTTTTGCGGAACGAGCCGGTGCTTGCCGAATCTTTTACGGGCGAAAAAGATTCGTTTGAAATCGAACAAAGAAGCATTGACTTATCCCCGCCGAGCGGCAATCAGAAATCAATTGCCGTTTTGCCGTTCAAAATCTTAAACGAAGTTTCCGGCGAGGACGCGAACGGCAGCCGTTTTTTGGGAGTCGGTTTAGCCGACGCGATGATTACCAGGCTGTCGAATGTTCGGCAATTCGTCGTGCGCCCGACGAGTTCGGTTTTGCGTTACGGTGCAATCGAAGCCGATTCGTTTGCGGCGGGCGACGAGTTGGGCGTCGAGTTCGTTTTGGACGGCAACGTCATCAAAACCGACACGCGCATTCGCGTTTCCGTTCAATTGCTGAAGGTCGGCGACCGTTCGATTGTCTGGGCGGAACGCTTCGACGAAAATTTCACCGACGTTCTCGATTTGGAAGATGCGATTTCAATGCGCGTCGCCGAGCTAATCGTGCCGCAGATGACGACCGGAGAAATAAAAAATCTGGCGAAGCGCGGAACCGACGACGCGAAAGCCTACGAAGCCTACTTGCGCGGGCGTTATCACTGGAACACGTTCACCGAAACGAGTTTGGCGCAAGCCTTCGTCGCGTATCACGAAGCGATTACGCACGACCCGGATTACGCGCTGGCGCATGCCGGAATCGCGGATTATTACATCTGGCTCGGCATTTTCGGCGTGCTGCCGCCGCGGGAAACTTATCAACCGGCGATTCAGTCTGCCCTGCGCGCCGTCGAGATTGACGCTGCGCTTCCCGAAGGTCACGCCGCGCTCGGTTTTGCTAGGCTGCTCGGCGAATACGATTGGGCGCAGGGCGAGCGCGACATTCGCCGCGCGTTGTTCTTAAATCCGAATTATGCGGTCGCGCATAATTGGCTGGCGATTCTTCTTTTCACCGCCACGCGTTTCGACGAAGGCATCGAACACGCTCGCCGCGCCGTCGCGCTCGACCCGTTGACGTATCAGAATTACCGCACGCTTTCGACAGGATTTTATTTCGCGCGTCGCTTTGCCGAGTCGCTCGCCGAGACCGACCGGACGATTGAAAAATTTCCGCATTACGGCGTGGTTCACGCCACGCGCAGTTGGGCTTTGCGCGCGCTCGGACGGACGGCAGATGCCGTCGAAAGTTCACGCAAAGCCGTCGCCGTGGCAAGCGGCGCAACTTACGTGGCTTTCAATCTCGCGCAGTCGCTCGCAGCCGACGGGCGGCGCGAAGAAGCACTCGAAACTGTTAAGAAAATCGAAACGAACGAAAAGGCACAATACGTTTCAGACTATCAAATCGCCGTCGTTTACTGTTATTTGAACGAGACTGAAAAAGCTCTCGACGCGCTCGAAGCGGCGTTGGCGGACGGTGAAGGCTGGCTCGTTTGGCTGGCGGTTGAACCTGCGCTCGATGTGCTGCGCGGCGAATCGCGCTTTGTCGAAATCTTGCGCCGCGTTCAGTCATCAAAATCGTCGGCGCAAGTCGCCGCCCCGTCGCCTCAGATCACCGCCGGTGACACCGCCTCTTCTACTAATACCGCGCCGTTGACGACCGGCGTAGAAACGATTTCGCCGCGTTGGGCGGGCGTCAAGCAAGGTTTATTTCTGATAATTTTGAGTTTTATTTCGGTGCCGCTTTTCATCGCTTTAGTCGCACTGACCGGAATTCCGGCGATTTTGCAGCTCGTAACTTTTTTGACCGATTTTTTCTCAATTTCAATCGAAACTCTCGCCAAATCGTTCAGGATTTTTCAGTTTGCAGCTTTCCTGACGGTCTTCTGCGCCGGACTGATTCGCGTTTTCTACGCGCTGTTTTTTGAGCCAACTCGAAAACAGACCATTCCGCAACCGCGCTCGAACAATCTTTCGGGCAGCGAAGCGGACACTGTTATTCAGCCAATCAAATTTAGACGCCGCTTTCCCGCCGCTTTCAAATACGTTTTGGCGATGCTTGTTCTGACGATTGGCGGTTGTGGTTACGGTTTGTATCAAATCGCTTCTCACACGACGATTGATTTGTCCGCCACGCCGCCGAGCGAGCGGTGGAAAAACACATTTGCGAGAACGATGAACGTCAAACGTCTGACGACTTCGGGCAAAGCCAGGCAAGCGATTCTCTCGCCAAACGGCGCGAGCATCGCTTATATTTCAGACGACGCGGCGCAGCAGAGTTTGTGGCTGCGTTCGCTCGATTCGGAAAACGCCAAACAGCTCGTCGCACCCGACGCGGTTTTTTATACTGATTTGAGATTTTCGCCCGACGGAAACTACGTTTATTACATCGCCAGCCGTGCGCCCGGTCGCACGCTCAGCCGCGTCTCGGTTCGAGGCGGCGCGCCGGAAAAAGTGTCGGAAAACGCTTTGAATTTATTCGCTTTTTCTCCCGACGGACGGCGGCTGGTTTACGACAACATAAACTCAGATAACAATCAGCGCAGCTTGTTCGTCGCCGAACTCGACGAAAACCTGCTGATTAAATCCGCCCAAACGTTGTTCGTTCTCGATTTGCCGAACTACTTTCCCGGCGGCATCTCGTTTTCGCCCGACGGCACGAAAATCGTTTATCCGCGAAGCGTAATTGAGAATAACAAAGAAGTCATTAATCTTTTCGTCTATGACTGGCAAGCTAAAACGAATGAAAGACTCGGCACGGCTGATTTCGACCGGATAAATATGACGGCGTGGCGCGCGGGCGGCGACGAGATCGTCATTTCCGCCAGCGAAAACGATTCTGCGCCGCATCAATTGTGGCTCGTCGCCTATCCTTCGGGCGAAACTTCGCGGCTGACCAACGATTTTACAAATTATCTGGGCGTGAGCTTGACGAGTGATTCTTCGGTTCTGGCGACGACGAAGATAGACGAAGTTTCCAATCTCTGGACAGCGGAACTAACCGAATCGAATCAAAATTACGAATCGAAAACGAAACAAATCACCAGCGGCTTTGACCGGCAGGACGGCAGAAACGGAGTGAATTGGACGAAAGACGGGCGATTGTTATACGCCGCCGGAGCAGGCGCGGAACGCAGTATTACGCTGATGAATCGGGACGGCACGGGCAGCCGCGTGATTTCGACCGGCGCGACCGACCCGAAATTTCCGTCGCTCACCAGCGACAATCGTTATCTCGTTTACGCCGACAAAAAAGGACAGGAATTGAACATCTGGCGATTCGGTATGGCGGACGGCGCGCTCGCGCAAATATCTTCGAGATACGCCGTGACGCCCGCGCTCGCCCCCGACGACCAATCAATCGTTTACGCGACAATGCTCGGCGCGGCGAGCAATAAACTGACCGTTCACCGCAAACCGCTCGACGGCGGCGAGGAAACGAGTTTAGCCAGCGCGACGAGCGTCCGTCCGGCAGTTTCGCCGACCGGTCGTTTCGTCGCCTGCAACTATGCCGGCGAGGAAACCGATAAGAGCTGGCAAATCGCCATTCTGCCGTCGGCGACGAATAATGCCGCCACGCGTTTTATCAAGCCATACGCCAAAAGTTTTTTCAGGAGTCCGCAGGAACGCCCCCTCGCCTGGTCGCCCGACGAACGTTTTCTGTATTTCTTAAACAACGCGAACAACGTCGCCAACATTTTTCGTGTCGCTGCCACTGGCGATTTGTCGCCCGTGCAAATGACGCATTTTACTTCGGGCGAAATTTTCGATTTCGCGCTCGCGCCCGACGGCAAAAGCGTCGTTATCGCCCGCGGCTCGACTTCGAGCGATGTCGTGATATTTAAGAACTCGAAATGATTTCTCGAAAGATTTTATTGCGGGTTAAATTTTTTTTATGAAACTTTTTTTCAAAAACGGCGTATTTTAAATTTGAAGGCAACGCTCGGAAGAATTTTTATTTGAAACACATCTGCGTTTCATAAAATGATAATCTTCATTTTAATTTTTTCATCACCATTATAAACATCGGTTTATTATCGGTTCTCGGTTTCTCGTTCTACCTCAAACGCCGAAACAAATTTCTCGTCGCAAACTGTCAAAATTTGTTTGATTTTTATTTGTGTCATTCGCTTTATTCGCGGCTAATTTCTTAAATTCGGTTTTCGTTGTATCATTCCAGACACGGAGAAAATTAATGACCGGATTGATGACAATTTTTCTGGTAATCGGCGTGATCGGCTTGTTGTTTCTGCTCGTCTCTCTAGTGGTCGGCGATGTCTTTGAAGCGATGGGCTTTGATTTCGGTTTGGACGCGAGCCATGATTTCGGCGTTTTCGACAGCCGCGTAATTGCCGTTTTTTTGACAGCATTCGGCGGCTTCGGCGCAATTGGCGAGTCGCTTGGTTTCGGCGCGCTCGGCGGTTCGCTTTTCGGTTTGCTCGGCGGCGTTGTTTTTGGCGCGATTGTTTTTTATTTCGGAAAACTTCTTTACAACCAGCAATCTACAAGTTCAGTCAGCGCAGATAATCTAATCGGGCGCACGGCACAAGTCATCGTCGGCATTAAACCCGACGCGCTCGGACAAATTTCCTGCCGCATTGGTGAAGAACGAGTCGAGAAACTTGCCCGCACGACAAACGGCGAAGAAATAAAAGCCGGTCAACTTGTCCGCATCGAATCAATCGGCAGCGATTCAGTTATCGTTAGCGTGGACGACGGCGAAAGATTGTCGCTGTTTTCAGAAAAGGCTTGAAATTTAAACTAGTTTCAGATTAAAATTCGCACAACCTAAAAAATAAAAATTCCGTTCTGTTTCTCGTCTGGAAAGTTTCGACTTATCGTCTGTCAGTTTTCGCAAGTAAAAATAGAGGTGAAAAATGTTTGAATCTTCTTTCCTTTTAATCGTCGGCGTGGTCGTCGGTATCGTCGTAACTTTACTCATCGCGCTGATGCTTCTGAGCAAAAATTACATCAAAGTTTCGCCGAATCAAGCGGCGGTTATTTCCGGTCGCACCAGACGTTTAGGCGACGGCACCACGGTCGGTTACCGGCAGGTGCGCGGCGGCGCGACTCTCGTCGTTCCGTTCCTCGAAAAAGTCGAGTATCTCGATTTGAACGTGATCACCGTGCCGCTTGCCACGTCGCGCGCTTACACTTCGCAGGGCGTTCCGGTTTCAGTCAAAGCCGTCGCCAACGTCAAAATCAAAGGCGACGACGAATCTTTGCGAGCGGCGGCGGAAAGATTTCTGGGAATGCCGCAAGACCAGTTTCACGGATTGATTTTTCAAACTTTGGAAGGACATCTTCGCGCTATCTTGGGAACGCTGACGGTCGAAGAAATCAACAACGACCGGCAAAGTTTCGCGCAGAAATTAACGAGCGAAGCGGCAGGCGATTTGGAGAAAATGGGCATCGGCTTGGACGCGCTGACGATTCAGGAAATCTCCGACGAAGAAGGCTACTTGGATGCGCTCGGCAAACGGCGCACGGCGGAAGTCAAACGCGACGCGGAGATCGGGCAGGCGGAAGCGAACCGCGATTCAAAAATCAAAGCGTCGCTCGCGCTTCAGGAAGGCGAAAAAGTGCGGCTCGAAACCGAAGCGTTAATCGCGCAATCGAACCGCCAGACGGAAATCCAAAAAGCGCAGGTTGCAGCGGAAATCCAAAAGGAGCGCGCCACCGCCAATCAAGCCGGACCGCTCGCCGAAGCAAAAGCGCAGCAGGAAGTTGTTGCAGAAGAAGTCCGCATCGAACGCATCCGCACGCAGGAACAAATCGCCGTGCAGGAACAGGAAGTTTTGCGTAAGGAAAAGGAACTCGAAGCCACTGTCGTCAAACAAGCCGAAGCCGACCGCCGCGCTTCCGTGCTTCGAGCGCAGGGCGCTCAAGAAGCGTCAATTTTAGAAGCCGAAGGTCGCAAGCAGGCGCAAATCGCGCAAGCCGAAGCCGAAGCCGCCAAGCTCCAGCGCGAAGGTGAAGGTCGCGCTTTTGCCGTCACCGCCGAAGGTCGCGCCGAAGCCGAACGCATCCGCGCGCTAGGGTTAGCCGAAGCCGAAAGCAACAAAGCACAAGGTTTAGCCGAAGCGGAAAAATTGCAGGCGACCGGCTTGGCGCAGGCGAAAGCCATCGAAGCGCAAGGTCTCGCCGAAGCCGCCGCCATCAAAGAAAAAGCCGCCGCGTGGCGCGAATTCAACGACGCGGCGCGGCTGCAAACGATTTTGGAAAAACTGCCTTCCATCATCGAAGCCAGCGCGCCGGTTTTCCAAGCCGTCGCCGAACCTTTGGGGAAAATTGATAAAGTCGTGATGATTGACAACGGCAGTAGCGGAAATGGCAATGGAAACGGCAACGGTTCGAGCGGCATCAACCGCTTCGCGCAAACCGCGCCGACGATGATTTTTTCCTTGCTTCAACAACTGCAGGCGATGGGTTTGACGATGCCCGAAGTGATGGCGCAGCTCGGCATCACTCAGGACGAGAAATTGATTGAGACGAAAGAAGTAGCCAAACAAAACGGCTCGGTGGAAAAAGAATCCGCGCCGAAAGTCGGCGAATAAAAACTCAAGACTTTTTGAAAAAAGCGATTACTTTGGTTAAGCAGTCGCCTTTTATTCTCAGATTTCAAGCGAATGGTTTTTCAGCACAGATAAGCCTGATTGTTTTCATCCGGTAAATTACTAAGTATGATTCCAGAAATTCCCGCCGCGTGGCGAAAACATCTTGACGGCGAACGAGAAAAACCGTATTTCGCGCAATTGGAAAATTTCGTTGCCGACGAGCAAAAACATTACACGATTTACCCGCCGCCTGAGAAAATTTTCACCGCTTTGGATTTAACCGCTTACGAAGACGCGCGAGTTTTGCTGCTCGGACAAGACCCGTATATTCAAAAAGGACAAGCGCACGGATTGGCTTTTTCGGTGGAAGATAAAACGGCGCGGATTCCGCCGTCGCTCAGAAATATTTACAAAGAGTTGAAAGACGATGTTAATGTCACGCCGCCAAAACACGCTAATTTGACTGATTGGGCAAAGCAGGGAATTTTAATGCTCAACGTCGTTCTGACGGTGCGCGAAGGACAGTCAAATTCTCATAAAAATAAAGGCTGGGAAACGTTCACCGACGAAATTATTCGCCGCGTCAATCAAAAAAACGAAACGGTCGTTTTTGTTTTGTGGGGAAAGCCCGCGCAAAAGAAAATTTCTTTGATTGACGCGCAAAGGCACGTTATTGTTCAAGGCGCGCATCCTTCGCCGCTCGCTACAGGCTTTCTCGGCAGCCGTCCGTTTTCCAAAATCAACGAGGCTCTGAAAAACGCTAATCGAGGCGAAATTGATTGGCGAATTAAAGATTAATTTCAGATTTGTTAAGTGAAATTAGTGATTACAGACGGCATCGTGCGCCGTCACCAATCTTGGGTAGTATTCTTATTATGTGATGCTGAAAAATATTTTTTTGAGACTTACA
>CADCUR010000297.1 GCA_902805935.1 uncultured Pyrinomonadaceae bacterium | reverse complement strand
TTGCAGGGCTTAAGCTGCTCTCAATGATCAGTATTGTATCGTCGCGAAGCGGGCTTATGGTAGCCGCCGCATTCGTATGCTTCTTATCGCTGCCAGTCTGCGCGCAGCAGGCTGGTTCTAAGGCGCCGCCGGTTGTGGTGCAACCTGGCGCTCCGGGACAACCGACTCGAACACTGCCGCCCTCGACGAGAGCGAAACTCCCGCCCCGCTCAACGAAAGATGTGGAGTTCATACAGGGAATGATTATGCACCACGCGCAAGCGGTCGAGATGGCGGCGCTAATCGAGTCGCGCACTCAGAACCGAGAGATTCGCTTGCTCGGCGCCAGGATCAGCCACTCGCAGGCTGAAGAGATGAATTTTATGAAGCGGTGGCTCGAGGCACGCGGCGAATCGGCAACGATGCCGATGTCTAAAACGTCTGGCGACTACGCGCATCAAAATATGAACATGTCCAGCACGGATACGTCGAGCCAACCGATGCTCATGCCCGGAATGCTGACCGCGAAGCAAATGAACGCTTTAGTAAAAGCAAAGGGTTCGGAATTCGATCGTCTGTTTTTGACCGGAATGATCCAGCACCACAAAGGTGCGTTGACGATGGTAAAGGATTTGTTCGAGACATACGGCGCCGGGCAGGATGCTGAACTGTTTAATTTCGCAACGGATGTTGACAGCAGCCAGCGCGCTGAAATCAGGATTATGCAAACCATATTGGGTGAAAACCAATAGAGGAGAGAAAATGTATCGTGTACACACATTCCGTTTACTGACAGTTTTCCTATTTTTGTGTTCGTGTTTTGCAGCCGCGACGCTGGCGCAAACTGCCTTGCCGTCGCCGACTCCTGAACCGAAAGCGGCTAACCAGGACGCCGGCAATCCGTTCGCCCCACAGCCGGCGCCGCCATTACCAGCCGGAATGACAGGCTCCGATGCTAATGACCCGCGCGCCAGATTGACGCCCGGATTGTATGACGCGGGTCAAATAGCGATGGGCATCAGGCATCTGACGCTGCTTAAAAAGCCGAACGCTTTTCAACTCGGCACTGAAAACCCCGCCGATCCGAAAGTTGACAAGGCGATCACTCAACTCGGGATGGGCAACCCGACACAGATTCCGCCCCCACTCAAATTGGTGCTTGCCGGACTCGGTTTTGCAAATTCCGACCTGGCGTTTCAGGGTAATCACCTGTTTCAGGGTAATTTTTACGGGGTCAACATCTACGACGTATCGGATCCGGTGAAGACCCGTCTGCTGACCTCTATAGTCTGTCCGGGCGGTCAGGGCGACATATCCGTTTACAAGAATCTAATGTTTATGTCGGTGGAGATGCCCAATGGCAGATTGGATTGCAGTGCCGATGGATTCCCGCCACAGACCACGCCGGGACTGCCCGCAGCGTCAAAGGATCGTTTCCGCGGCGTACGAATCTTTGATATCAGCGACATCACAAATCCGAAACAGGTGGCTGCGGTTCAAACGTGCCGCGGATCGCACACGCACACACTTGTTACCGATCCGAACGATAAGAACAACGTTTATATATACGTTTCCGGCACCTCGTTTGTCCGTCAAAGCGAAGAGCTGGCTGGCTGTTCGGGCGAGCTGCCGGCAAAAGACCCGAATACGGCGCTCTTTCGCATTGAAGTTATCAAGGTTCCGGTCAAGACGCCTCAGGATGCCAAGATCGTGTCCAGCCCCCGAGTGTTTATGGACTCGCGCACCGGCGTCATCAACGCTCTGAATAGCGGCGGCTCGCATGACCAGCCAAAGCCTACCGACACCGATCAGTGTCACGACATAACCGTGTATTCGGCGATTGGGTTGGCGGCGGGCGCTTGCTCTGGTAACGGCATTCTCCTGGACATCAAAGATCCGGCTAATCCGAAGCGCATTGACGCGGTAAACGACCCGAACTACTCATACTGGCACTCAGCCTCTTTCTCGAATGACGGTAAAAAGGTCGTGTTCACCGATGAGTGGGGTGGCGGACTAGGCGCGCGCTGCCGCGTTAACGATCCGAACAAATGGGGAGCAAATGCGATTTTTCGCCTAACTGATAACAAACTGAGTTTTGCAAGCTACTACAAGTTGCCGGCGGCGCAGGGAGATAGCGAGAACTGTGTTGCACACAACGGCTCACTCATCCCGGTTCCCGGACGCGACATCAAGGTTCAGGCTTGGTATCAGGGGGGCATCTCGGTTATGGACTTCACTGACCCGGACCGTCCGGTTGAGATCGCTTATTTCGATCGGGGACCGATTGACCCGAAAACGCTCATTCTCGGCGGTAGCTGGTCTGCTTATTGGTATAACGGTCACATTTACTCGTCAGAGATTGCTCGCGGACTAGACATCCTTGAGCTTACACCCACGCCGAATCTTACTCAAAACGAGATTGATGCAGCAAAAACTGTTCGCTTGGTCGAACTGAATGTGCAGAACCAAGAGAAAATTGAGTGGTCCCGAGGGTTAATCGTAGCAAAGGCGTATGTTGATCAGCTGGAGCGTTCTCAAGCCTTGCCTTCCAGCCGAATCGCAGTCCTGCGTAAAGCCCTTCAAAGAGCGGAGAGTTCACAACTGAATCGAAAAGGGGTCGAAAAACTTAAAAGCCTTGCGCCGTCGTTGGAGAAGAGCTTTAGTCTGATGAAGAATGCAGCAGACTCAGCCCGATTGCAAGCCTTAGCTGAAATCCTGAGGCAACCGACGCTTTGATCTTTATGGATCGCGAACTCAGCCGCTGTTTAAGGATATGCGTGTTATCATTTTAAAGATTGTTTTAGAAAATTAATTTGTAGGGTAACACTTTGTCCATAAGCTTTAATTGAATGCGGCACCTAAAACTGTTCGTTTCTTTATTCTTTATTTTGTTTGCGTTGACCTTTTTCGGTCAGCGGTGGTTCGCGGCGTCTTCAGCCGGCAAAAATTCTGCCGGAAGCGCGACGCCTCCTCCAACCGGAGTTTCGGCTTCGGATGGAGATTATGCAGATAAAGTCAGCGTTATGTGGAATACGGTGCGCGGAGCAAATCTTTACCGGGTTTTCCGCAGCACCGACAGCGCCCCATCATCCGCCGCCGAAATAGGAGTGACCGCCGCCAATTATTTTTTCGATGCGACGGCTGTTCCCAATCAAACGTATTTTTATTGGGTGCGCGCTGAAAACAACGGGTCAAACAGCAATTTGAGCAACGCCGATCAGGGCTTGCGCGCCGTCGGAAACTTTCAATCGCAAATTTTTTCTCCATTATCTCCGCCACCCGCGCCCGCCGGAAATCCGGTCACGGCAGCCAAAGCCAGTTTAGGCAAAACTCTTTTCTGGGACGAGCAGATGTCTTCGACGCTGACGGTTTCGTGCGGCACCTGTCATCGTCCGGCGGCGGGCGGCTCGGACCCGCGAACCATCGTCAATAACGCGCGCTCAAGAAACCCGGGCTTTGACAATGTTTTTAACACGCCGGACGACGTTTTCGGTTCGCCCGGCGTTCCGCTCAACAATCTCGACGGCACTTATTCGCCATCAAATTCTTTCGGATTTAATGAACAGGTTACGCCGAGAAAAGCTCCGTCGTATTTGAATGCCGGTTTAGCTTTTAATGGCTCGTTCTGGGATGGTCGGGCGTCAAATACATTTCGAGACCCGCTGACCAATCAGGTTCTGCTGCCTGACTGGGCATCTTACGAAAGCCAGATTTTATTTCCGCCTATCAATTCGGGAGAAATGGGACACGGCGACCGAAATTGGACGCAGGTGGCGAATCAGATTGCCTCGGCGAAACCGCTCGCGCTCGCCGCGAACATCCCGCCGTCGCTCGCCGAATGGATCAACGAGCGCACTTACCCGGAGCTGTTTGAGGAGGCTTTCGGCACACCCGAAGTTACTCCGGCGCGAATTGCAATGGCGATAGCCACGCACGAACGCGCATTATTTACCGACCGCGCCCCGCTCGACAGATACGCTTCGGCGATCGAGCCGCTGACGGCTCAGGAAGATCGCGGACGCGAGGTTTTCGTCCAAGTTAATTGCAGCTTTTGTCACGGCGGTCCGCTGCTTTCGGATCAAAACTTTCATAACATCGGCGTTCGCCCGCAATCTGAAGACAGAGGTCGCGGAGCCTTTACCGGAAACGCTAACGATAACGGCAGATTCAAAACGCCGACTTTGCGCAACGTCGAGCTGCGCGCCCCGTATATGCACAACGGACGTTTTCAGACGCTCGAAGAAGTCGTCGAATTCTACAATCGCGGCGGCGATTTCAACGCGCCGAATAAAGACCCGCGCGTTCGTCCGCTTAATTTAAGTAATGAGCAGAAATCGGATTTGGTGGCGTTTATGAAACGCCCGATGACCGACTCGCGCGTCGCCGCCGAACTGCCGCCTTTTGACCGTCCGCAGCTTTATTCGGAATCAACGCGTGTTCCCCAGATAATCGGAACCGGACGCGCCGGAACAAACGGCATCGTGCCGAAAGTGACGGCAATCGAGCCGCCGATTCTCGGCAATCCGAGCTTCACCGTCGGCGTCTCATCAGCTTTGGGAAATGCTCAGGCTGTTTTAGTGATTGATTCAAACGACCCCGGAGTCGGCGCGGTGATTCCCGCAACGGGTTCATTCGCCCGCCTCGCCGTTAATCTTTCCGGCACCGGCAATGGCTTCGGTTCGGTTTCTCTGGCGATTCCGAACAATCCGGCTCTGGTCGGTCAAACTTTTTACGGTCGCTGGTATGTTATGGACGCGGGCGCGGCAAGCGGATTCGCCGTCTCGCAAGCGTTTCGCTTTACGATTTTCGGCACGGCTTCGGCTGCCAACCGCACGCACGCCGACTTTGACGGCGACGGCAAAACCGACGTTTCGGTGTTTCGCCCGGCAAACGGCGGCTGGTATATCTCGAACAGCTCGAACGGCGCTTTGACTTCCGCCGCTTTTGGTCAGACGGGCGACCAGATTGCTCCTGCCGATTACGACGGCGACGGCAAAGCCGATATTGCCGTGTTCCGCGCCGGCGCCTGGTATCTGCTCAGAAGCCGCGACGGTTTCGCCGCTGCCCAATTCGGACAAACGGGCGATAAACCGCAGCCGGGCGATTACGACGGCGACGGTCGAGCCGATGTCGCCGTGTTCCGCCAATCTACGGGCGCCTGGTATATCCAAAGAAGCCGCGACGGATTCACCGGCATCCAATTCGGCACGCCGGGCGATAACCCCGTAGCGGCAGATTATGACGGCGACGGCAAGACCGATGTTGCCGTTTACCGAGGCGGAACGTGGTATCTGTTGAGAAGCACGGCAGGCTTTACCGGCATCTCGTTCGGGGCGGCGAATGATAAACCCGTCATCGGCGATTATGACGGCGACGGACGCGCGGATGTCGCCGTCTTCCGACCGTCAAGCGGCACTTGGTATTATCTGCGCAGCGGCGACGGCGGATTCAGCGCAGCGCAGTTCGGCGCCTCGACCGACTTGCCTGCGCCCGGCGATTACGACGGCGACGGCAAATCAGATTTCGCGGTATTTCGCCCGGCAGAAGGCAATTGGTATATATTGCAAAGCGGCAGCAATTCATTTCGCGCGCAGCAGTGGGGCATCACTCAAGATTTGCCCGCCCCAGGGGCGTTTGTTCCCTAAGCAGTTAGGCATCATGAGGGAAAAGCGCCATTACGTTACCAACGTAATGGCGCTTTTCGCTTTGGGCAAGTTTCGGATTTTATAACCGGCGCGTTCTGAATTGAGGGTTAAGTTGAATGGCTCGCCCGAAGTGTTTTTCGGCAAGCTGGTTCATCCCGACCTTTTGCAGACGAAGACCGAGCATCCAGTGAAAAAACGGATCGGCGGGAGTCAATCGGTCGGCTTGTTTTTCATACGCGGCGGCAGTTTCGGATTGTCCGAGCGACGCGGCTGCGCCGGCGAGAAAGTTATTCGTTAAAGGAAGATTGGGATTGCTTCTGACGGCATCGCTCCAGGCGGCGGCGGCTTCTTGTCGGCGTCCGAGCTGCCAGAGCGATTCGCCTCGTTCCTCACGAGCGAGAATTAAATCGCCACGCTCCGCTAAAGCACCTTCGAGATTCGCTAGCGCTTCATCGTAACGCCCCGTACGGTTCAAAATCGCGCCGCGGTAATAGAGGCTCAGGGCTTTCCCTTGTCCATGCTGATGCGCGGCGGCTGAATCGAGCAATTCGACGGCTTGCTCTGTGTTGCCCGACAAGTATTCAACCCACGCGAACTTGGATAAAGCCTCTTTGTTGACAAACAAACCCAGATTCGACGCGGCAGCGAAATGTTTTTTCCCGTCGGCGACGTTCTGCCGGTCGCTCGGACTGAGCCATTGAGCTGGATTCGTCCGCGCCAGAGCGAGTTCGTCGGGAATTCGTATATTTTCAAAGTGGCGCGCTCCGGCGGATTCGTGGTAGCGCACCCAGCCGCTGTGGGCGTTCAAACTGATCCATACGACGGCGAAACTCAGAAATAACCAGCCCGCCTTTTTAATCGCGCCTGCCGATTTCAAGTTATAACGGTAGAAAGACAAATCTTTAGCTCGAATTAACCGCCACGTTCTCATTGCGAGAAACATCGTGACCGTGGCGATTCCGAGCGCCATCAGCATCGGGACGAGTTGATAAACATCCCAGACGGCTAAAAAGCTCGCCAGAAACACGAACGCCGCCGCAATTTCTTCGCCCCAGGTCAACGAATAGTTTTTCTTAATCGCTTCCGGCACTTTTATCAAAGGCTTTCCGAAACCGAAATACAAAGCGTCGGTCGGGCAGACGCTGACGCAATCCATACACTTCATACAGCCTTGATCCACGACCATTCCGTATTTGTTGACCTCGGCGTGAACCAGAACATTTGAAGTGCAAACCGCCGTGCAATGTCCGCACTGGTTGCAGGCATCGGTCACGCGAATCCTGCCGGGCGCAAATTTATCGGCGACGCTGAAAAAGCCGCCGTAAGGACAGGCGTAGGTGCAGAAACCTTTTTGCCCCAAGAAATAGACGGTCATAAATCCGCAGACGAAAAGAAAAGGAATGGCGACGGCGACCGACGGAAAAGTCGCCCAGAATTCGGTGGTCACCAGATGATTGGTGAACTGCGGAATCAGCGGCTCGTTCTTCGGCTTGGCGAAGTATCTGTAAACCGTCGGGTAAACGAACATATACAGCGCGACGATGAGCGGCGTGAAGATTAGCAGCCGGGAGCGAAAAGGCTTCGGCGTAAGACCCATTTTCTTGAGCAGCCAGGCGCAAAAATCTTGCAGCGCGACGATGTGACAGCCCCAGCCGCAGACGAAACGCCCGAAAATGAGCGTCGCCAAAATCGCCAGCGAAAAAAAGATAAACCCGGCGTTGACCGCACCGCGCTGCAACGTGTGCATCGCCTCAGAAGGCTCAATCGGCGAAATCGTCTGTCCCATGAGCCGCCATTGAATGACGTGCGCGATCATCATCAGGGTCAGAGTGATAAGAGCCGCCGCCCGCCAGCGGCTCGCACGTGAATGGGCGATGCCGTCTTTTTGGCTCGGCGAATTTTTTAGGACAGGCAGCTCGATTGACCGCCGTTTATTTGCTTTTTGGCTTTCACAACCGCTTTTCATAAACTAATTTCGGTTTCGCGCAGAGATGTCGGCGCATGATTCATTATAACCGACTTGATTAAAACACCTAAAAAGTGTATAAAATTAAAGTCAAAATCTATCTAACCGATACAAATTAGAGTTTACCACTTTCTACAGCCCCAAGTAGCTAAGGTTCAAAATTATGTTTAATACAATTCTTGTCGTTTTGCTGTCGTTTAATATGTTCGTCAATAACGGTCCGGGTTATTTATTCACCGGGGTCAGCCCAAAAGTTCAGGAAAGAAACACCGGAACTCTTGAAAAAATGATCGCGGCGAATGGAAACGTCGCAATGGACTTGGATTTGAATCGGCTCAATGGAGTTGGCTTTGGCGCGAAAGGCTCGCTGCCGAGCGCATTGCGTTTTGATGTAGAGCGCGATTCTTTTTTTACGGTCGTCGCTTTTAACGGTGAACTACGCGGGACGCTGCCCGGCTCGATGGGACTCGTTTCTCGAAATTCCGCCGCTCTCCCCGCAAAATTGAACTCCTCGCTTCAAAGGCTCGTTTTTGAGAAAACTGCATACGGCGAACCGTATGAGTTTGTCATTCGGGACAAAGAAACGGGATTTGTCTTCTTCAATGTTGAAGGTCACGAATACGGTTATGACTTGAACGAACGTTTGTTCAGCATCCAAATGGGAAGGCTTTTGATGTCGGAACAGTTTGCCGCCGAACTTGGACGAGCGTCTGAAGTCGGCTCTATCGTCGGACAAATTTCTGTCAGCGCAACGATGCGCCCGATTGAAGTTTCGCGCATCGTTGACGGCGCAGTCGTATCGGATACTCTGCCGGCTGCTGATAGTCCACAACCCGGAACTGTTCCGGGACCGGATGTAGTAGTCGGGGACGTGAACGGCTTGGCGCAGTTCGGCAGCAGCAGCGGAACGCAAGTCGGACTTGCCTTAGGAACCGATTCCTGCAACTTCGGCACGGTTGATCTGAATTGGTTTGCTTTGCCGAATAACGACCATCCGGTGATTCCGCAAAACCTTTATCGAATGAGCGGCGGCGCGGCGAACGACGAACGCTTTGAACAAATCGGTCAATCGAGCGTCAAACACGCGTTCACGGCATTGACCCAGAATCTTTGCGGTCTCGGCTGTAACGGAGTCGGCGGCAGCAGACTCGGCTCAGGGTGTTCCGATCCTTATTCAGCCAGTCTGAATGCCGGACCGAATCTGGGTTCGCGCGCTTGGATAAACCCTTTCAGCGGCGCTTATCCGCGCGGCGATTCGGCGACGCCGCCGAATAATCACGCCGGACACTCGCACACGGGACCGTCGCATAGAATTTTGACGGAGATTAGCGACTTGAATACGACTTTGAATTCCGGTGCTACTTACTACGCCGAGGGACAGTATGTTACGCCGCACGAATACGCTTGGTGTCAGGCGAATCCGACCCAGTGTAATATGTATAACAACGTTTCGTACCGCAGGTATAATGTCGTGGGAACGGGCAGCCCTTTTACCTTCTCGCCGGTCGGCTCGACGGTGCGAACCAGAGCCGCTATCAATGCCTGGACGGGAGCGACGCTTGTCGAAATCAGACCGGATACCGGAAACGACGGCATTGGATTGGTCGCTTACAAAGTGACGAATCCGTCGCCCGGAGTTTGGCATTACGAGTATGCCGTCTATAACCAAAACATTGATCGCGCGATTCAATCTTTCGGCGTGCCTGTCGGAGCCAGCGTTACTTTGAGCAACATCGGATTCTACGCGCCGCCGCAGCATCCCGGTTCGGCAGCCGACGGAACAGTAGGAAGCGCTGGATTTAGCAACGCGCCCTGGACTCAAGCGCAGACCGGCAGCGCGATGACTTGGAGTTCGGAGACCCTTGCTCAAAACCCGAACGCCAACGCTATTCGTTGGGGAACGATGTATAATTTCCGTTTCGATTCTAGTAGTCCGCCGCAAACCGCGAACGCAACGATCGGATTCTTTAAAACAGGCAATCCGATCACCGTTCAAGTTCAGGCTCCGGGCAGCAGTCCGTCCGCAACCGTATCGGTATCCGGTCGCGTCACGACATCAACCGGTCGAGGAGTGGCTGGTGCGCGCGTGACGATTACCGACTCGAATGGCAATGTGCGCCTGGCGACGACAAACTCATTCGGTTTTTATCGTTTTTATGATGTCGCGGCGGGCGGAACATATACAATGAGAGCCATTTCAAAACGCTACAGATTTACGCCTCAAACATTGCAGATTAGTAATAACCTGACGGACGTGAACTTTGTGGCGGAACCATAGTGTTTAGACTTATCGGTGTGAATCAAAAGGGCGATCTTCGGGTCGCCTTTTTGATTTTCGAAAATCCTGGATTTTGTAAATTTAACTAACCCCGATTTTTATACTGACTGATTGTTATACGACAACACTCGAATCGCCAATAACGCTTAGATTCAGCTAAAGGCGTTTAGCCGAAAAAGGCGAGCCTTTCCTAAGCCCGCCTTTTTTCTTCATTGAAATTTTTAATTTATTTTTCGACTCGGTAAACTACTCGATTTGCCTTGCGGGTTTGCGCGTCAAGCACGACATCAAACTTAATTTTATTCCAGACCATATCGCCGATTCTAACTTCACCGACGCCTAAAAACTTGTTTGCGTCGTTTGCTCCCGCAACCTTCTCAAATGCATCAATAGCGATAACGATATTTTCGGTTTTATAATCGCGGCTGATTTTCGCCATCAATTCTTTCATCAGAATTTCTTCGCTTGAGGTCGGCTCGTAAATGTCGGCAATGGCTTCGACGAAATTATATTTTACGTGCAGAACGTTTTGATTCGTCGGATTGACTTTTATTTCAAATTCAAGCGGCAATTGACTGCTCCGTTCAGTTAAAAGACAAATCGCGCTGCCTTTGAGTTCGATTTCGCTGCCGGAAATTTCGTGTTCTTCAACGCTGTTCAATTTAACCGCCACATTACTTTCAGCCAAATCAGCTTGCAATTTCTTCGATAAATTTTCTGTAATCAGCAAATGATTATTTTTGCCGACCGCCAGCGCACTCGAAGAAAAAACTAAACAGATAACAAGCAACAAAAAACTTTTGCAGGCGGAATGTTTAATTTGTCCGGTCATATTTGAATCTCCTTGAATTTTTGTAAGAGCAAGAGTCGGATTACCGTAAAAGCAAGGATTGTGCCAACTTGCGTAACCGCGGAACGATTTTTTACCGGCAGCCGTATTTTGCGGCTTGTATTTACAAGGGGCGAGCTATCTTTAATGTTTTCCGCAGAATTACTGCCCGTTCAAATAAAACTCCTCGATGTACCAAAAGAAAGCATCGAGATTGTATCGAAAATTAGCAAATCCCGGTTTGTGCTTTGGCAAATAATTAAAAAGATGAGAAAATTATTAGCTTATGCCCTCCGAACAAAGTTTGACTGAAAGACTCTTGAACGGCGAACCGCGCGCCGTCGCCCGCGCAATTACGAAAGTCGAGAGCGGAGCAAACGGCGCGGCGGCATTAATGAAGGAAGTTTTTCCAAAAACGGGAAATGCGCTGGTCATCGGCATCACGGGTTCGCCCGGTGCGGGCAAATCCTCGCTCGTTGACAAACTCGCGCTTTTCTACCGCGACCGAGGCGAACGAATCGGAATCATCTGCGTTGACCCGTCAAGTCCGTTTTCCGGCGGCGCGATTTTGGGCGATAGAATCCGAATGCAGACGCTCGGACTCGATAAAAACGTCTTTATCCGCTCGATGGCGACGCGCGGCAATCTCGGCGGTCTGGCGCGGGCGACGGTTGACGCCGTAGCGATTTTAGACGCGGCAGGATTTGAAAAAATAATCGTCGAGACGGTCGGCGTCGGACAGGACGAAGTGGAAATCGTCAAAACGGCTGACGTTTCGGTCGTCGTTTTAGTTCCCGGAATGGGCGACGACATTCAAGCGATAAAAGCCGGCATTATGGAAATCGGCGACGTTTTCGTCATCAACAAAGCCGACCGCGAAGGCGTTCTGCGAACGGAAAAAGAACTCGAAGCGTTATTGAGTTTGGCGCATCGTCCCGATTTTTGGAATTCGCCGATTGTCAAAACCGTAGCGACGGAAAACAAAGGCATCGAAGATTTGGCAAAAGCCATCGAAAGCTACAACGATTTTCAAAAAACGGGCGAATCTGGTTTGAATAGAAAACAAGCGATTGCTCGTTGGCGGCTGCTGGAACTTTTGCGGGAAACTTTGCTAGTAAAAACTCTAAAGGTTAATGGCGCAAGCGACAGGCTGGAAAAATTGGCATTAGAAGTAGCAGAGAAAAAACGCGACCCTTACTCGGCGGTTGAAGACATGTTAAATTCAATATGAAAATTAGTCATTTGGGCATTGCGACCAAAGGAATTGACGAAGCGTTAAAATTTTGGCAGGACGCGCTCGGTTTGGAGAACGTTCACGCCGAAGAAGTCGCCGAACAAAAGGTGCGCGTGGCGATGCTGCCGATTGGCGAGACGCGCATTGAATTGCTTGAGGCGACAAGCGAAGATTCACCGATTGCGAAATTCGTCGAAAAACGCGGCGGCGGCATTCATCATATCGCGGTCGAAGTCGAAAATATTGAAGAGAGTTTGGCGAAACTAAAAGCGAACGGCGCGCGTTTAATAGACGAGCAGCCACGCATCGGAGCCGAAGGATGCCTTGTTGCATTCGTCCACCCGTCTTCGGCAGGCGGAGTTTTGCTGGAACTGATACAGGAAAATAAATAGAAATTTAGTTTTTGGTTTTTAGTCTTCGATTCAATCAGACAATTTAAGCTAATCAAACAAATGCCAAAAACTAAAGACTAAAAACCAAGAACTCCTTTACAAAATCGAAATTATTAGAAGAGAGGATTTAATACATTGAGTAATTTAACCAAAGGTGTGGCGGTCATCGCCGTAATTTTAGCCATCGGCGCCGGTTTGGTGCTTTGGAAAACAAAGGTCGGCGGTCATCACGGCGACGAATCTTTGAATCGCTTGACTCGAGAAGATATGTCGGTTTTGCTGGCGGACGCCAACCCGATGCAGCTTCAGCAATTGTCGGCGAACCCGGAGGCGAAAAAGAAAATAGCCGAAAATATCCGGCAGCTTCTTGCAGTCGCGGGTCAAGCCAGAAAAGAAGGTCTGGCGAACGACGAAATTGTTAAACGAGAACTCGAAAGCACGCGCGCGATTGTGACTGCCAGCCTTTATGATAAACACATCAACGAAGGTAAAGGCGAGATGCCGCCGTTCAGCTTTATCACTGAAGAGCAGGTGAAACAGTTTTGGGGCGAAGCGCCGGGAGGCGAACCGACCGGCGTGCAAGGTTTTCTGCATAAAATCGGTTTGGGCGATGAAACGGCGCGTCGTCAAATGGAGTTTCAGCAGTTTCTCGACACCAAAATCGCGCTCGCCAAAGAAACCGGACGATTTCCCGAAGATAAAACCTTGACCGAAGACGAACTCAAACAGGCGAAGGACGATTACGCGAAAATCAAGATTTACGAAGCGGAAGCAAACGCCAAACGAAACGAATTGGGCGAAGAGTTTAACCGCAATCTCGAATTGCAAATCAAACTACAGCAAGCCCAGTTTTTAGCCAGCCGTTACGCGAGCAAAAATCTGGTCGAAAAAGTCAAAGTCACCGACGAAGATGTCAAACAATATATCGTCGAACATCCCGAATACAGCACGACCGAAAAGCGGGCGACTGCCGAACAGATTTTAAGCCGCGCCAAAGCGGGCGAAGATTTTGCCAAGTTAGCCGACGAAGTGAGTCAAGACCCAGGAACCAAAGGCAAAGGCGGACTTTACGAAGCGGTGACGAAGGGCAAAATGGTTCCGGCTTTTGAACAGGCGGCGCTGGCGTTAGAACCCGGACAAATCGCCGAAAATCTCGTCGAAACGCCTTATGGTTATCACATCATCAAACTCGAAAAGAAAGAAACGGCAACCGATCCGGCGAGCGGAGAACCGGCGGAAACTTATGACGTGCGCCATATCCTGATTACGACGACAAAGAAAGACCCGAGCAATCCGATGGGACGCGAAATGCCGATTAACGATATGGTGAAAAGCACGCTCGAAGAAGAAAAACAAAAGAAAATTCTTGACGAAATTGTGGCAAATAATCCGGTCGAAGTGCCGGAAGATTTTGAAATTCCGAAACCTTCCGAAGACGACATAAAACAGATGCAGCAACAAATGATGCAGCAGCAAATGCCGATGCAGATGCCCGAAGGAATGGAAGATGAAGAGTTGCCTGCTGAAAAACCGCAGCCGAAACCCGCGCCGAAAAAGAAGTAAATTTTTAATCGTTTAATAAAAAATAAAGAACGGAAGATATTTTTTACCATCTTCCGTTCTTTATTTTTTATTAACTCGTTTCGCTGTTTTTGAAATTACTGCATCAGAAACACTGGCTAATTATGAAGCTCAAAATTTTGAGCTTCATAATTAGCCAGTGAAAACCCCCGCGCCGCGCGTCAAATAATCCTGCATCGTAAAGGCGAACATAATCGCCAGCCAGAAAAATCCGGCAATTGCCGTCAGCCAAATTAAGCGCGAGCTCCACCAAACGTGCATAAAGATCAGCACGACGCAACCCATCTTGAAAAAGGCGATGAGCAGTGCGAGCAACGTGTTCGCGCCTGGAAAAATCCAATCTAAATCAACCAAAGCGGCATAATACGTCAAAATGGTGCCGACGACCAAAACCCCGAAAACTCCAAAATAATAAATGAGCGGAACGATGTGATGCTCTTCGTGATGATGACTTTCCGATTCGGTAGCTGTTTTAATCCTTTCTGCCATAACTATTCTTTCAACCCAAAACTAAAAATACAAAGTCGCAATTGCCTAATGTCCCGCGCCGCCGTGCAGAAAATGTCTGCCTAAAAGATAGAGCAGCGGGAATAGAAAAATCCAAACGATGTCAACAAAGTGCCAGTAAAGACCGGACATTTCCACGGGCGAATAATAAGCGGCGGAAAAAGTTCCCATCCACGCCTTCCATAAAAGCCACGCCATCACGCCCAAACCGATAATCATATGCAAGGCGTGAAGTCCGGTCATGACGAAATAAATCCAAAAGAAGATGCGAACTTTATCGCGGAATTTATTGGCGTTCAATTCGCCGTTGGAAAAGTAACCGATTTTTTCGCTGTCGGTCAGATAGCCGCCCTGTTGCGCTTGAGCAGCGAGCGAAGCGTCCGTCCAGACAAAAGTGCCGGTCGGATTATAATAACTGTGTTCGCCCGTTTCGTGCGTGTTCGATTCGCTGACTCCGGTGTTCAGCGATTCACGTGGATCTTGCGTGTCGCCGGTGCGGGTTGAAAGTTCTCTGCCGCCCGGATGCGTGCTGGCGGTTTTCGCCGTTCGCATATTCAAACCCGCCACCGGAACGATTCCCTCTTTATACTTCTTTGTATATTCGATGGCTTTGACACCCAAAAACACCGTGCCGAAGATCATCGTCAGGATGATAAAGATGACCTGTAAATTTCGCTTGCCGAGCTGCGCATAACGCACCGCCAAAGCCATCGTCAAACTGCTGACAATCAGCACGAGCGTGTTTAGACCGCCCCAGAATGCGTCGAGGTGATTACTGCCCGCCGCAAACGCCATCGGATATTTCGAGCGGAAAACCAGATAAACGGTGAACATCCCGCCGAAGAACATGATTTCTTGGACGAGAAACATCCACATCCCAATCGAAGCGGATTCCTGCTGCTGTCCCATATCTTCAAACTGATGCTGAAGTCCGGGCGCGTGATAATGATGGTCGTGCAAAGCGTCTGCGTGTGTTGCCATACTGTTCTTCGTCCTTTGTCCTTTGTCCTTCGCCTCGTTAGGAGAGATTCGAGATTCGCCTAAACGAAACGAAGGACAAATGACGAAAGACAATTGACTAATTACTAAACTAAAACCTTATTCCTATTTCTCGCGTCTTCCAAATCCAAGCCGCTTTCTTCGCCGAACTCGTAGGCTTCCCAAGTGACAATCGGCGTTTCTTCAAAGTTTTCCGTCGGCGGCGGCGAGGCGGTGCGCCATTCGAGTCCCGGCAGCATCCACGGATTCGCCGGTGCTTTCGCGCCGAAGAAAATCGAATACGTTAAATAAATCAGCGGCAGAATCAAGCCGATGGCGAGAATTGACGCGCCCGCCGTCGAGAAGATATTCAGCACTTGAAATTCATCAGGATACGAAGCGTAACGGCGCGGCATTCCCAAATAGCCTAAAATAAACTGCGGGAAAAACGTCAGATTGAAGCCGACGAAAACGATAATCGCCGCGATTTTGCTCCAGAATTCCGAATACATTTTGCCGGTAATTTTCGACCACCAATAATGCAAGCCGCCCAAATATGCCAGCACTTGCCCGCCGACCATTACGTAATGAAAATGCGCGACGACGAAATAAGTGTCGGTCAGGTGAACGACCAGACCCATCGCGCCGAGAAACAAGCCGGTCAAGCCGCCGATCAAAAACAAGCCGATGAAAAACAAAGCGTAGAGCATCGGCGTGTCATACGAAATCTGACCTTTGTAGAGCGTCGCCGCCCAGTTGAAAACTTTAATCGCCGATGGAATAGCGACGACCATCGTCAGGAACGAGAAAACCAATCCGGCGTAAATTGACTGCCCGCTGACGAACATATGATGTCCCCAGACGAGAAAGCCGAACACGGCAATCGCAATCGAGGAAAACGCGATGAATTCGTAACCGAAAATCTTTTTGCGCGAGAAGTTGGAGATTAATTCCGAAATTACGCCGAATCCGGGCAAAATCATAATGTAAACCGCCGGATGCGAATAGAACCAAAACAGATGCTGAAACAGAATCGGGTCGCCGCCGATTGCCGGATCGAAAATTCCGATTCTCGCCAGCCGTTCGAGCGCCATCAGCAGAATCGTAATCGCAATGACGGGCGTTCCCAAAATCATGACCAAGCTCGTCGCATAATGCGACCAGACGAACAGCGGCAGACGAAACCACGTCATACCGGGAGCGCGCATCGTGTGAACGGTGACGATAAAATTCAAGCCCGTCAGAATCGAGGAAAAGCCGTTGATGAAAATTCCCAGACCGACCGCCATTACGTAGCCGTTGGAGAACGTCGTCGAGTAAGGCGTGTAAAAAGTCCAGCCTGTGTCAACGCCGCCGCGCAAAAGCGCGTAAAGCGTCAGCGCGCCGCCCGCCATATAAAAATACCAGCTCAGAAGATTGATTCGCGGAAACGCCAAATCTTTCGCTCCGATCATAATCGGAATCAAAAAGTTGCCCAAAATCGCCGGAATTGACGGAATCAAAAAGAAGAAAACCATAATGATTCCGTGGTGCGTGAACACTTTGTTGTAAGTCTGCGACTGCAATAAATCGCTCGCCGGAGTCAAAAGTTCAAGGCGAATTAAAGAGGCGTAAGCTCCGCCGAGTGCGAAAAAGGCGGAAACCGTCACGAGATAGAGAATCGCAATCCGCTTATGGTCTTTCGTCAAAAGCCACGACTTGAGCGTAAAACCATTGGTCAAATAATTTACCCGCGGCTCTTCCTTGATATTTCCGACATTGATTGCATCTACGTTTTGCATAAACTTTATTTTAACTTTATTTCCCTGCTTGTAAAAATTCCCTCGTTACGGCTGCCGGTTCGACGGCTCGGACATCGGCTTCGGCGCGTTCGGATTGCTGCCCATACTGTTTGTGTCGCCGCGGTCGGCGCGCCGCGGAATCAACCCGCTCGAATTCGCATCGCTGCCGCCCGATGTGCCTGCGCCGCCGGTCGCCGCGCCGCCCGAACTCGAACCCGAACCGGTTTGACTGCTGCCGCCCGCGCCGCTCAAAGATTTGATATAGGCGACGAGCGAGACGAGCTGTTCTTCCGTCACCTGACCTTTGAAAGTCGGCATAATCGGCTGATAACCTTCGACGATTTGCGACTGCGGATTCAAAATCGAATTGCGAATATACTCGTCGTCGGCGATCACGGTTTGCCCGTTCGCCAGTTTAATCTCTTCGCCGTAAATTCCCTCAACGGGAGCGCCGCGCTGATTTTGCCCGGCGGCGTGACACGACGCGCAGCCGAGTTTGTTCTGAAACAAATCTTGTCCGGCTTGCACAGGCGTTTGACCGGAAACGCTGCCCGCCAGCCAATTGTCGAAATCGCGCTGCTCCATCACGTAAACGTAACCGCCCATTCCCGAATGATTCAATCCGCAGTATTCGGCGCAGAACAGATGATATTTTCCGGGCTTGGTCGCCTCGAACCACAACGTCGTGTAGCGTCCGGGAACCACGTCCATTTTCGTCCTGAACGCCGGAACGTAAAAATCGTGCAGCACGTCTTCGGTCGTCATCGTCAATTTGATTTTGCGCCCGACCGGAACGTGCAGTTCGTTGATTTCGCGTTGCCCGGTTCCGTGCTGCATTTTCCACATCCATTGTTTTCCGACCACGTAAATTTCCGTCGTGTCGGCGGGCGGACGATACTGATTAAAATAGATAATCGCGCCGCCAAGGAAAATCGTCATCGAAATCACGAACGGAATAATTGACCAGACTGTTTCAAGCGCAATCGAGCCGTGAATTTCCTCTCCGGTGGCAAACTTTTCTTTTTCACGATATTTGACGAAGAAAAAGAAAATTACCGCGATGATGCCGACCGTGAAAAACACGGTGATGGCGATTAAATAAAAATATAAGACGTCCACTTCCCAAGCGAAAGTCGAAGCCTGTTCGGGAAATATTGAAACCCAAGAATTCTCTTGCATAATCGTTAACAAACCTATTTCAGTAGGGCGGATTTGCTTTTGTCGCGGCGCCAAAAAATAAACACCATTCCGCCCAAACCTAAAACGGTGGCGATTGCCATCAAACGCAAAACGCTTAAAATCGCCAAACCGTATTTGCCCGTCGCCGGATTATAATGAAAACAATACAGATAAAGCTGCTCGACCGGATTGCCGATTTTGCCTTCCGCCGAATCCATCAGGGCGAATTTCAAATCTTTCGGCGCGTAATCAATGCCGTAAATATAACGCGACGTTTTTCCGTCGGGCGTGATAATCATTACGCCGCCCGCGTGGGCGAATTGCTCGGTCGCCTCGTCGTATTCGTAATTGAATCCGACGGCTTCGGTTACTCGATCAATCTCGCTTTGCGTTCCGGTCAGAAAATGCCAGCCGTTTTCCGCCGCGCTGCCGCGCCCGTATCTGTTCAAATAGCTCGCTTTTTTATTCTTCGCCAGTTCCGGCTTATCGTTTTCGCGCGCGTCGAAACTGATCGCTAAAACATCAAATTCTTTACCCGCTTCAAATGAAATTCCTTTCAAACTTCCGGTCAAACCGTTCAAAACTTCATTACAAAGCATCGGGCATTCATAATAAACCAGCGCCAGAACGACGGGTCTGCCCTTGCCGAAATAATCGCCGAGTTTAACGATCTCGCCGCTTTCGTTTTTGAATTCGGCATCGAGCGGCAATTGCGCATCTAATTTTTGTTCGATACCGACCGACTTTAAAGCTGCCGGCAAACCGGTGCTTGTTCCCGGCTGCGACGGATCGTATTTCTTCGGCGCGTAAAGCGGCGAATTATAATGTTCGGATTTTTGCGCCGAAACATTCGTCGCCAGCAGTAAAACCGTCAAACTCAATAAAAGTTTCAGTTTCAAAACTACTGAAATGACTGAACTTTTTCTCATAAAATTTCAACTGTAAAGTAAATGTTTTAATCCGAGAATTTTTTATTTACTCGTAGCCCTCATCTTTTACCGACGTACATCGCTCGCCGTTCTTCCAACGCTCGAATACGAAGGCAGCCGACGCGATTCTTCCAATGAATTTTGCGATTGCTCGCTGACGGGCGCCTGAGCGCTCTCCTCCTGCAGAAGTTTGCGTTTCGCTTCGTCAATCGGCAGCGTGATAACCGTTCCGGTTTTCGGATCCCTTTGTCCGTCCGCCCACTGTCTTTCCCACTGCCGTTCGAGTTCCCAATATTCGGATTGCGGCGCGCGAAGTTCCATATTGATGCGACCGCCCTGCTCGCTTTCGACACCGAATCCGGGCGCGGCTTGCAGACGCGGTTCGGGCGGCAGCCGTTCGCGGTCGGTCATCATCATCGGGTTCGTCTCGTCTTTCGATTCTTTCGCCTGGTCTTCCATCACGTTTTGCAGGAAAAACATCAAGCCGAAAGTGATAACAATCAAAAGAAACAAACCGATTCCAAAATAAATGATGCCGCGCAAACCTATCAGATTCGTCTCGTATGTGCGGTCGTAATCTACAAATGTTCTTTCGTGTTTCGGTTCCATATAACTAATTATGAATTATGAACTAACAATTACGAATCAAAGCGGATATTAAATCTCGTAATGTGAAATTCATTGGTATCTAATGACCTTTTCCGTGTTCAATCGCGCTCTCTAAAAACGGGTCGTTAACCGGCAGCAGCGGACGCTTCACGAGTTCGCCAAAGAAATACCAAAGCCAAATTCCGCCGACGGCGAACGGCGCGATAAAATCCCAGATACTGATATGAAAACCGCCGCCGTGACCGCTCGTGCGCGGACTGGGACCGATTAGATAAAACATATCCACGACGCGCAAAACTAAAATAAAAACCGCCACCGCTGCCAACCATTTGTTGTTGCGTTTGACATCGCGGTTGAGCAGTACGAGAAACGGAAACGCGAAGTGCAGCACGATTAGCAAAATCCCGATGATGCCCCAAGTGCCTTCCATTCTCGTCAAATACCAGCGCGTTTCTTCAGGCAGATTTCCCGACCAGATAATCAGAAATTGCGAGAAATTAAAATACGCCCAAACCATCACGAGCGCGAGCATCAATTTGCCGACATCGTGAAAATGGCGTTTGCCGAGAATGCGGCTATACGGTTCTTTATCGGCGAGCGCCGCCCAAATTGTCACCGCGAAACAAAAGAAACTGAGTGCCCAGCCGACCGCAAACAGCAATCCCCAAATCGTCGAAAACCAGTGCGGATCGAGCGTCATCACCCAATCAATCGCGGCGAAGCTGACGACAAGAACATAGAAAACCATCGTCGGACCGGAAAACTTCGACGCATCGGTGAGCATCTTCGTCGCTTCTTCGGCGTTCGTCGCTTGGTCTTGACGCGCCGACCAACGATTGAGCAGCGCAGCCATTATGCCCCACAAAACGAAATATAAAACCGAGCGAATCAGCCACCATTCAATTGTCAAATACGGTTTTTTCCATTCGACAATTTTATCGCCCGTGTGCAGCAGATGCGTCCACTCGTAGATGTATGTCATACCGAGCGCGACCGGCACAAAAAGCAGCGCGATAATCGGCAAGGTGCGCGACGCGGCTTCGGCAAGGCGACGAATCACAACACCCCACGCGCCGCCGGTCAAATACTGCAAAATCAAAATGCCGAGACCGCCGATGCCGATGCCCGCCCAGAAGATGAAACCCAACAGCCACGCCCGCAGCGCGTCTTCACGCTGTTCGGGAAAAATCAACGCGACGACCAAAATCACAATCGAAAGAATGCCGCCGATGCCGAGTGCCAATGTGCGCCAACGATTAATTTCGGCGGGCGCCTCAAAGTTCAAATCTCTAATCATTTACCGCGCGCCTCCCGAAACATTGGCGTTATTCGTCGTTGCCGGATTCGCATTATTCATTATCGGTGTCGGCGCGTTCGCATTCGCCGAGTTAGCTGAGTTCATTTGCATATTTCCGTTCGGATTCTGACTGATTTGCAAAGCTCGAATATAGGCGACGATTGCCCAGCGGTCGGCGGGCGGAATTTGCGAAGCGTAGCTGTTCATTTTGCCCTGCCCGTTGGTAATGACGTTATAAAAATGTCCCACGGGAGCGTTTCGCAGACGGTCGTCGTTATATGTCGGCGGTTTGGAAAATCCGCGCCGAACAATCATACCGTCGCCGTTGCCGACCGGTCCGTGACAGACGATGCAGAAAACGTTGTAACGCTGCTCGCCGCGATTAACTAATTGTTCCGTTACCGGCAAGGGAAACTCGCTGACCAAGCCGGTGAAATCCGTGACCAAAGTATTGCCCGAAGAATCGGTTGCGGGCGTTGCCGCCGGATTCGGCGCCGTTGCTGCCGCATTTTGTCCGCCTTCAGTTTTGCCCTGAAAAAATGCTTTGTCTTCGCGCAAAAATCCGCGCGGCACAGTTCCTTCGGGCAATTCTCTCATCGCTTTCCCGTCAGCGAAAAAATCGCTTTTCTTGTGCGCCTTATAACGCGGCTGGTCTTGCATATCGTAACGGCAACCGACGGCGAACAAACAGAAGGTAGCCAGTAAAAACAGTCTCACGTCCCAAATCCCAAGCCCCAGATTGGAAATCAACTCTTGGACTTTGGATTTTGGATTTTGGAGTTTGGACTTACTCTTCAACATCAAAAACCTCCTGCGCGTTCAAACTCTGCATAAAACTTCTGGTTTCGCCGTAATCGAATTTCGGGTCGCGGCGCTCAATCAATAAAAAGAATTTCTCGCGCGTCGCCAGCGCGAAACGAGGCACGTTGAAAACCGGATGATACGGCTGCGGCAAACCGTTCAGCAGAATCATTCCGAAGACGGCGGTGAACGCCGCGAGCAAAATCGTCAATTCGTAACTCGGCGGAATGAACGACGGCAAGCTGAAATACGGGCGACCGCCGACGATAATCGGGTAATCGTAAACGTGAACGAACCACTGCAGAGCGATGCCCGACGCCAGCCCGACGATGCCGCCGCCCAAAACCATAAACGGCAAAATCGAACGCTTGATGCCGAGCGCTTCGTCAATCTCGTGAATCGGGAACGGCGAAAAAGCGTCGGTTCTTTTATAACCGGCGTCACGAACTTTTTCCGCCGCCGCGACGAGTTGGGTCGGCGTATCGAATTCGGCTAACAATCCGTAAATGTTTTCCTTCATAACTTTTGCTCTGCAATCAACCGCGCCGGCTGGCAATCAGTTTGACACGGGTGAGTTGCCCTTATTTACCGACTGCGGACAGACAGCGGTTGACTGCAAACTTAATTCTACAAAAATCTATTTTCCGTGATATTTTCCGCGATCATCGGTCGGCGTCTCCAACTCGCGTTTCGATTCTCTGTCCGTAGATTCATTGACGCCTTCGGTAAAATTTTGCGATTCGCCGTGAACGTCGTCGCCATCGTGCGCTCCGTGATGTCCGTGTGCGACCTGAGCGTCGGGCAACAATGTTCTGACCTCGAAGATCGAAATGATCGGCAGAAAGCGAACGAACAAATAAATCAGCGTAAAGAAAAATCCGATCGTTCCGGCAAACATCGTAATATCGAAAATCGTCGGCGAATACATTGACCACGACGACGGCAGAAAATCGCGGTGCAGACTCGTCACGATGATCACGAAGCGCTCCAACCACATCCCGATGCTGACGATAATCGAAATCACAAACAGCCAGAACGTGCTTTCGCGGAAACGCTTGAACCAGAGAAGCTGAATTGACAAACCGTTGCACAAAATAAGCAGCCAGTAAAACCACCAATACGGACCCGCCCAAATACGGTTTTTAATCATAAAATACTCGTATTCGTTCGCGCTATACCAACCGAAAAACGCTTCCATCGCGTAGCCGTAAACTACAATCAAGCCAGTCGCCAGCATTACCTTGCCCATCAAAACAAGGTGCGTGTGCGTGATAAAATCTTCCATTCCATACCATTTGCGGAGCGGAATACACAGAATCAAAACCATCGCAAAACCGGCGAAAATCGCGCCCGCCACAAAATACGGAGGGAAAATCGTCGCGTGCCAACCGGGAAGCTGCGCCACCGAGAAGTCGAAACTAACAATCGAGTGAACCGACAAAACAAGCGGCGTCGAAAGTCCGGCGAGCAGCAAATAAGCGATTTCGTAACGATGCCAATGCCGGGCTGAACCGCGCCAGCCCATTGCCAGCAATCCGTAAACAACTTTGAAATACTTGTTCTTCGCTCTATCGCGCAGCGTCGCTAAATCAGGAATCAAACCGACATACCAGAACAAAGCCGAAACCGTCGCGTAAGTCGAGACGGCGAAAACGTCCCACATCAAAGGACTGCGAAATTGTGGCCACATCCCCATCGTGTTCGGATACGGGAAAAGCCAATATGCGAGCCACGGGCGACCCGTATGCAGCAGCGGAAAAAGTCCCGCGCAAGCCACAGCAAACAGCGTCATCGCTTCGGCGAAGCGGTTGATTGACGTGCGCCATTTTTGATTGAGAAGAAGCAGAATCGCGGAGATCAAAGTTCCAGCGTGTCCGATGCCGATCCACCAGACGAAGTTGATGATGTCGAACGCCCAGCCGATCGGCTGATTGTTTCCCCAGATTCCGATGCCGGTCACGACCAAATAAACGACCGTGAAAAGAAGCAATTGCGCGATGAGAAATGAAATTCCCAATCCGATAAACCAGTGAAACGGCGTTTTCTTCTTGAGCGTTAAATCGCCGATTTTATCGGACACCGAACCGAACGTATGCTCGCCTTCGACCATCGGCGGCTGAAGCCGTTGCCGAATCGCTCTTAATTCTTCTGCGTTTTGCATATCTCTTTAAGTTTCAGGTTTTAATCAAAAACCCGAAATTTGAAACTCTTCTTCCTAATGGTTGATGTCGCCTGCCGGCTGTTCGCCCGTTTTGTGTTCCGTTTTTCCTTTGTCCACCGGCGGTCGGTAATCGGGCATTTCCTTGTTTTGATTTTTCAAACTCGCCAGATAAGTCGTGCGCGGCTGCGTGTTCAAATCATTCAACACGTTGTAATTGCGCGGGTCTTTTTTAAGTTTCGATACCTGACTGCTGCCGTCGTTCAAATCGCCGAAGACGATCGCGTCTGCCGGGCAAACCGATTGGCACGCCGTTAAAATTTCGCCATCGCGGATTGGACGGTCATCTTTTTCCGCTTCGATGCGAGCGTAAGCGATGCGCTGCGTGCAATACGTGCATTTTTCCATCACGCCGCGACTGCGAACCGTTACTTCCGGGTTGCGCATCAATTTATACTGCGGCGTGTCCCAGTCCTGATAAAGCAAAAAATTAAATCGTCTGACTTTATACGGACAGTTGTTCGAGCAGTAGCGCGTGCCGACGCAGCGGTTATAAACCATATCGTTCAAACCTTCGGCGCTGTGAACCGTCGCGTGAACCGGACAAACCGGCTCGCACGGCGCGAGTTCGCAATGCTGACACAACATCGGCTGGAAATGCGGTCCGTCTGGGTTTTCAACCTCGCCGCTGTAATAAGTGTCAATTCGCATCCAGTGCATCTCGCGGCTGCGCTCGACTTGTTCTTTGCCGACGACCGGAATGTTGTTTTCCGCCTGACACGCAATCACGCAGGCGTTGCAGCCGACGCAAGCATTCAAGTCAACCGTCATTCCCCACTTGTTGCCCGTGTATTCGTAACGCGGATACATCGAATCCGCGTAATGATCGTGCTGGTGTCCCTTATCGGGATGTTGGTTAAAGTCCTCCAAATCCCAGACGCGCAAAATGTCGCGCCCTTCCATATTGAAATGGATTTGCGTCGAAGCAATCGTGCGCTGCTCGCCGGTTTTCCCTATTTCGCCCGCGCCGCTCCACATCTGGTCGGAGCGCTGAACATTGTAAGCGTTGTAACCCAAATCCGTGCCGATGCGTCCGGCGCGTGTGCGTCCGTAACCGAGATAAATCGTAATCACATCGTCCGGCTGACCGGGCGCAATCCACATCGGAACGGGTTTGCCGACTTCCGCGCCGTTCATTTTCAGCGTCACCAAATCGGAAAATAAATTGCCGCCTTTCGTATTGACGAACGTCGTCCCCAACGAACCGCCGCTGTATTCTTCTTCCTTGACATCCTGGTTAACGCCCAATCTTTTCGCCGTGTTCGGGCTGACGAGCGCGACGTTGTCCCAAGTGATTTTCGTCAGCGGATTCGGCAATTCCTGCAGCCAGCCGTTATTGGCAAAACGCCCGTCGTAAACGCTCGGATCGGGGCGAATCGAAATTTCCAAATCGCCGCCCGTTGCGGGCGCGGTCGGTTGATTCATAAACGCGCCGCTCGCCGAAACCGTTTTCGCCGTCGCTGCCGAATTCGGAACTAAACCGTTATGAACGGCTCTGCGCCAGTTGTCCTCAAACGCGCCTGCCACCGGATTGGTGTCGCCGCCTGCCGGATTTGCGTTTCGACTCTGCGGCGAATTCGGCATCGTCGGCGTCGTTGCGCTCGTCGCCGCACTTTGATTTTGCGCTCCGCTCGGCGTGCGCGGCTGCTCGTTGCTCATCATAACCCGGTTAGTGGTTTGCTGACCTTGATTATTTTGCGCTTGATTATTCGTTTGCGCTTGATTGCCTGTCGCCACAGCTGTCGTCGCCATCGCGCGCGGCGAGGCGTTGGCGAAGCCTTGGCGCTGCCAGTTTTCCTTGATGATGTCGTAATCTCTTTTATCGTAATTTTCGCGGAAGAAAAGCTGCGCCAGTTCGTTCGCGCTTTTGCCGTCGTAGAGCGGCTGAATAATCGGCTGAATTATAGAAACCGTACCGTCGTAAGCGCGCGCGTCGCCCCACGATTCGAGATAATGCTTCTCGGGAATATGCCAGTGACAAATCTCGGCGGTTTCGTTTTGGTAAAGTCCCAGGTGAACGCGCAGCGGAACTTTTCTGCCTTCCTGATCTTCGGCGTCAACCCTGAAACGATTAATATCGAGCCGCAAATCGGCGGGCGTATTATAAGCCGGGTTGCCGCCGATAATGACGAGCATTTTCACCGCGCCGTTATCAATTTCCTGAATGAGGGAGCGAAGCTGGTCAATCTGCGAAACGTCGGCGAACGGCTGAAACGGCTCGACGTATGTGACGGTTGTGCCGACGTTGCCGAGCGTTTGATTCATCATCGCCGCAAGCGCGTGAACTATCGGCGATTGATTATCGCCCGCCACGACGATTGAACGTCCGCGATTCGCCTGCAGGTCGCGCGCCATCGCCTGAATCCACTCGGCGTTTTCCGTATAAGTCGAAGTCGCGCCCGCCACGCCCAAAGCCGCCGCGATTGCCTTTGCGATTTCCGGCATCTGGCTCGGTTTGACGGCGAGCCGGTGGTCGGCTTTCGCGCCGGTCAAGGTCATCGTTGTCTCAATCGTGTAAAGCCGATTGATGTCTTTTTTATCTTCTCCGTAACGTCGGCTTTGGTTGTAATCTTTCGTGTAGCGAACGTTAAAATCCGAAAAAATATCTTTGTCGAGCGACAAGATTCTGGTCGCCTGATCGAATTTGTAAATCGCTTTTGCCGGAGTGTCGAAAGCCATCTTCGCGCCCGCCATCGCGTTGTCGCCATTAATCGGCTCGTATTGATACCAGCGCGCGTTCGGCATCTCGGCGAGAATCTGCCGCATCTGGGCGACAAGCGTCGGCGACGTAATCGTCTCGCTCAAAAACCGCACGCCCGCGCCGCCGTCCACGCGATTTTCGTCAACGCGCGCGCGGACTTCCGTCATAAAATTCTGCCACGTCGCCGGATCGCCGCGTCGCAGAATTTCCTGCGAACGGTCCGGGTCATACATCTCCAGCAGCGCCGCTTGCGCCCGCACGTCAGTCGCGCCGAGACTCTGCGGATGGTCGGGATTGCCCTCAATTTTTATCGGACGACCTTCGTTCGATCTCACCAGAAGTCCGGTCGCTTCGCCGCCGAGCGTCATCGCCGTCGCGTAAAAAAGCGGTTTTCCGGGGACGATTTCTTCTGGCTGCGAAACATACGGAATGATTTTTTCGGCGGGCTGAATGACGCAGCCGGAAAGTCCGGCAAACGCCATGGACGCGCCCATCACTTTAATAAAGTTGCGACGGCTCAACCCGTCTTCCCACTCTTCGGCGTGTTGCGGATATTCGTTCTTGACGAATTCTTCGAACTCCGGCGCGTCAGCAAATTCCTCGACGCTGCGCCAATAATCTTTTCCGCTTTTTTGCAGAATTTTGTCTCGCAATAATGCAAAATTAGTTTTGCTGTTTTTACCGCTCGGCATAATTTTTAATTCAAACTATCTATGACAAGTTGAACAACTCGTCAACATTTCCTGACTTCTGATTTTGTAATCGGCTTTCAACTGCAGTCTTTGTTCGTCCGACAATTCCGAATCGTTCCACTGAATATTGTAAATCTCCGACTGCGGGCGAATGAATTTTTCCGGCTCGCGGTGACACTGCAGACACCATTCCATCTGCAGAGTGTGTTCCTGCCAAACGGCGGGCATATTGTCAATCTGTCCGTGACAGGTCGAGCAGCCGACGCCTTTGGCGATGTGAATGCTGTGGTTGAAATAGGCGTATTCGGGGAGGTCGTGAACTCTTTCCCATTCAATCGGTTTGTTCTCGCGCCAACTGGCGCGCACCGGTTCCAAATACGGGCTGTCCGACCAGATTTGTGAGTGGCAGTTCATGCACGTCTGCGTCGGCGGAATGCCCGCCGAATACGACGTTTCAACCGCCGTGTGACAATACCGGCAGTCAATTCCGTCGTCGCCTGAGTGATGCTTATGGCTGAACTGAACCGGCTGCTGCTTTTCCACGTGTTGTCCGGTCAGGTAGCTCGACCTGGCAAGCTGCGTGTAAACAAACCCCGCCGCCGCCGCCAAAACCACCGCCACGACGATGCTTATTTTTGCGACGTTATTTGCTGCTCGATGAAAAACTTGTGCCATTTTATATTTCTTAAATTCGGTAATTTACGGTTCGCCGTTTCCTAGACTCCTGATGAATCTAAGCACGCTTTGAAAAACCCGATTTTTGTTTGTTAAGACCCGAATGCAAAATCTAATTTCGATTTTACAGAATCTTGCAATTTCCGCAAATTCTACTCTAAAAATAATTTGTTTTCGGACTTTGTGCAAGTTTTCACTAAATAAGTTTAGCTGATTAGACTGATTAAACTTTTCAATCTGAAACAAAATCGGCGCTGTTGACCGGCAGACAATTATCCGAGATTTTCGTAAAGCCGAACAGTATGACGGATGACAGTATCAGTTGTAAATCGGTTATAAAAAATCAGCGCCCCGATTCTGCCGAAAGCAGACCGGCGCCGATGGCTGAGGCGTTATCGCCGAGACGACTGGCGACAATCTGCGTGGCTTCAAAAGACGGCGGAAACGTCAGCTCGCGCGCGCGCCGAACGATTGCGTCGAGAACGATTCTGTCAGCTTCGACGATTTGACCGCTGATGACGATGCGCTCGATATTCAAAAGATTTATCACGCCGGCAATCGCCGTCCCGACGTAGATTCCCGTTCGGTCGAGCATCAGGCGGGCGAAATCGTCGCCGTCGCGGGCTTCGCTAACGATGCCGGCGATTCTGATTTCATCTTCATCGAGTTTTCCGAGAGACGAAGTGCTGTCCTGCTGAAAACGGTTGCGCGTGCGCCGCACGATGTTGACGTTCGAGGCGACGTCTTCGAGTTTCATTCCTTCGGAATTGATGGCGACTTGTCCAAATTCTCCGGCGAAACCCGATGCTCCGCGCCAGATTTTCCCGTCGAAAATAAACGCGCCGCCGACGCCCGTGCCGAGCATCACGTAAAACAAATCACGGCTGCCGCGTCCGGCGCCCAAACGATACTCGCCGTAAGCAGCGGCGTTCGCGTCGTTTTCAATCGTGATTTTCAAACCGGTGGCGGCTTCGAGTTCGCTCGCAAAATTTATCGCTTCGTGTTCGGGAATATAAGTCGAGTAAGTGATGCGCCTTGTTTCGTGATGCACGAGTCCGGGAACGGCAATTCCGATTCGCTCGCCGCCGCCGAATCGTTTTTTCGCTTCGTTCAAAAAATTAACGAGCTGCGGGAGCGTCGGGTTTGAACGGTCTATTTTATAGCGCAGCGAATCGGTGACGCTGCCGCTCTGGTCAAAACAGACGGCTTTGAACGCCGCTTTTGAAACTTCAACACCAACCAGTTTTTCCGTGTTCAGATTGCTTTGGCTCATCGCTCTTAAATTTTTATCGTTAATCGTTTAGGCAAGAAACTAACGCGATTTTAGATGCTTGCCCCGAAAGAGTCAAACAAACCTCACGAAATATAAAATTGAAAATCAAAATAACAAATCGTTTGACTGAAAGGTTAGTTGACGGTTAATCTTTGAAAGCGACACCGGAACGCTTTACGAATTCTTTCACCAATGGAACACATCACCGAAATCATCGAGCAATACGGAATTTACGCCGTCTTCGCGCTTTGCACGGTCGAAGGCGATATAACTTTGCTGTTGTCGGGCGTGATGGCGCATAGCAATTTTTTCGGCTCATACAGTTTTCTGAAGGTTTTTCTGGCGGGAATGTTCGGCGGCATCGTCGGCGATAATGTCGCCTATTTTATCGGACGGCTTTTTCGGAAAACCATCAAGGATTACCGCTTTTATGAAATAGCGCGTCCGCGCATCGAGCGTCTGATTGATAAATTCGGCAGCTTTGCGATTATCATTTCAAAGTATATTTACGGAATCCGGGCGGCGATGTGCGTTTTTTACGGCATCGGCAAAATGCCTTACCTGCGTTTCATTATTCTCGACGTGATTAGCTGCGCGATTTGGGCGCTTGTGCTGGCGGGCGTCGGTTATTTTTTCAGCGGCGCGATTACCAATATCATCGGCGATTTCAAACAAGTCGGCATCTGGCTTTTCTTTATTGTTTTGTTCGGCATCATTATTTTCTATGTCGTCGAGCGTTATTATTTGTCGGAGAAAGTCGAGGAAGCGAATCCGAATCCCGAAACGATTCATAAAATCGAAGAAAAGCTGCACAACATCGAAGAGCGGCTGCACCTGACGACTTCGCCGGAACGCGAGGAAATCAAAGAGAAGCGGAGACGCGGAGACACGGAGAAAAAGACTGATGCGAAGACGCGAAGACGCGCGGACGCGGATACGGAAGAAAGCAAATACATCGGCGGTTAATAATTGACAAAAGAAAAACAATCGCACATCAACAGAAACCAAAAACTAAATACTAAAACTAAATACCAAAAACAAAGACCTGAGATTTTATGATAATCGAATCATCCGCTCCGACGAGAGTTGATTTAGCGGGCGGAACTATTGATATTCCGCCGCTTTTTCTTTTTCACGAAGGCGCGTCAACCGTCAATTTCGCCGTTGATTTAATGGCGAAATGCCGTATCGAAACGCGGGACGACGACCGCATCGTTCTCGAATCCGTTGACCGCGACGTGCGGTTTGAAACTTCTTTGGGGGAAATCGGCAGCCTTTACAACGAGCCGCGGCTGGAGTTGCTCGCCAAGTTAATTTATTTTTTCAATCCCGAAACCGGCTTCAATATGACGACCGAATCGGAAGCTCCGGCGGGCGCAGGACTCGCCGGTTCTTCGACTTTGAACATCGCCTGCATCGGCGCGCTCAATAAATTAGTCGGGGATCGTTACGCGGAAGAAAATTTCATACGCATCGCGGCGAACGTCGAATGTCAGGTCATCAAAGTTCCGACCGGCTTTCAGGATTATTATTCGGCGCAATACGGCGGCGCGGCGTGCATCCATTTTCGCCCCGACGGAATCGAGCGCGAGGCATTGACGGTTGACGTGAAAACTTTAGAGGAAAGAATCGTCGTCTGCTACACGGGCGAGCCGCGCAATTCGGGGACGAACAATTGGGAAATCACCAAACGCCACATTGACGGCGATGTCGAGACGTTCGCCATTTTTGAAGGCATCCGCGATACGTCGAGAGATATGCGCGCGGCGCTGCTCGAAAACGACTGGACGCGAGTCGGCGAAGTTTTGCGTGCCGCTTATCCGCGCCGAAAAAAACTTTCGCCGAATATCACCACGCCGCAAATGGATACGCTGATTGAAACAGCGTTGGCAAACGGCGCGATTGCCGCCAAAGTCTGCGGCGCGGGCGGCGGCGGCTGCATCGCTTTTTTCTGCGAAGACGGAGAAAAATCGAACGTCGAGCGAGCCTTAGCCGCAGAGCCGGACGCAGAAGTTCTGCAATGGAAATTGAGCGAGCAAGGTTTGACGGTGAAAGAAATCTAAGTTCGAAGTCCGAGCGGTTTCGACTTTGAACTCTGGACTCTTGAAGGCTTTTGGGCTTTGGAAAAACCTTAACTTTCCGACTTCTCGATGGCTTTTGTCAGCGAACGAAAAATATCGCGCCCGTCGTTTGACCCCAAAAGTTCCTCGCAGGCGCGTTCCGGGTGCGGCATCATTCCCAAAACATTTCCTTCCCGATTCGAGATGCCCGCGATGTTCGAGAGCGAGCCGTTTGGATTGGCTTCGGTCGTCGTTTCTCCGTTTTCGTCGCAATAGCGAAAGACGATTTGATTATTGTTTTCGAGTTCCGCCAAAGTCGCATCGTCGCAAACGTAGTTGCCTTCGGCGTGTGCAACCGGAATTGACAAAACTTCGCCCTGTTCGAGTTCGCTCGTAAAAGGCGTTGCGCCGTTTTCGACGCGGACGTTGACGTGCCGGCAGACGAAATGCAAATCTTTGTTTCGCATCAGCGCGCCGGGCAGCAATCCGGCTTCGCAGAGAATCTGAAAACCGTTGCACACGCCAAAGACGAATTTGCCCGCCGCCGCAAAATCTTTGACCGACTTCATCACGGGCGAGAATTTGGCAAGCGCTCCGGCGCGCAGATAATCACCGTAGGAAAATCCGCCCGGAACTATCAGCGCGTCGTAGCCGCTCAAATCCGTCTGCTTGTGCCAGACAAAATCAACCGGCTGCCCGACGTGCTTCGATAGAACGTGGTAAGCGTCATGGTCGCAGTTTGAACCGGGAAAAACTATTACTCCGAATTTCATAAATTAGTCGTTCGTCCTTTGTCGTTCGTCGTTCGTCCCTTGTCGTTCGTCAATCTTTAGCTAAAGTCGAATCTTCCGCTCAACCAGCAAAGGACAAAGGACGAACGGCTAAGAACCAATTTCAACGCGATAATCCTCGATAACCGGATTTGCCAGCACATTTTTCGCAATTCGTTCGGCGGTTTGCTGCGCGTCAATTTCCGACACATTCGCGCCGAGCGCGATTTCAAAATACTTTCCCTGCCGCACGTCTTCGATTTGTTCGTAGCCGAGCAGCTCGACCGAATGATGAATCGCCTTGCCCTGCGGGTCAAGCACGCTCGGTTTTAGAGTTACATAAACTTTTGCTTTCATTTGCTGTTTTCTCCGTTAACAATAGTTAAAATCTTCGCGCAAAATCTTGTTTTAAGCAACGGCTTTGTGTTAGATTCTTTGTAAATTGATTTTCAGCCTTCCAAATTCAAGTTTTAATTTTAAAAGGAGATTAAAAAATTATGCAAAATATGTCAGGCGGAAAAACCGCGCTCGGTTTGGACAACAATGTCGGGGCGTTAATTTGTTATCTGGGAAATATAATTTGCGCCCTCGGTTTAATTTACAGCATCATCGTGCTGGTTACTGACAAAACCAACAAGCTGCCGCGTTTTCACGCAATGCAGTCAATTTTATTGTCGGCTGCCGGATTAATAGCCGGTCTAATTTTCGGAATGGTTTTCGGCGCCGCCGCTGCTGCTCGGTCGGGTTTGTTATCGGGTTTGGGCGGCTTGCTTTATATGATTTTCGGCTTGGCAATGCTGGCTGCCGTCGTTTTCTGCGCCATTAAAGCCTATCAGGGACAAATTTTCAAACTTCCCGTTATCGGCGATCTGGCTGATAAATGGTCAAACTAATTCGATTTAATCTAAAATAAAAAACGAGAGTTTCGGCTCTCGCTTTTTATTTAATCAAAAACCCGCGCAAAAACTTTGCCGACATTTCGCAGGTAATGTTCGTAAGAGAAAATCCGTTGGATTTCTTCGGCGGATAGCTTGTCCGTAATATCTTTGTCCGCCGCGACCAAATCACGAAACTCGCCGCCTTCGTCCCAAACACGCATCGCGTTTCGCTGCGCTAAAACGTATGCGTCTTCGCGCGAAACGCCTTTTTGCGTCAGCGCTAGAAGCAGTTGTCCGCTGAAGATCAAACCGCGCGTGGCATTTAAGTTTTTCAGCATATTCTCCGGGTAAACCACCAAGCCGTCGAGCAAAGACGCGGTTTTCGCCAAAATATAATCCAAAGCCGACGACGAATCGGGCAAAACTATTCTTTCGGCGGAGCTGTGCGAAATATCGCGCTCGTGCCAGAGCGCGACGTTTTCCAGACCGACAATTGAATTGGCGCGAACGGTGCGCGCCATTCCGCAGATTCGCTCGGACAAAATCGGATTGCGTTTGTGCGGCATCGCCGACGAGCCTTTCTGCCCGACTTTGAATTTTTCCTGCGCTTCTCTGACTTCCGTTCGTTGCCAGTGGCGAACTTGAAGCGCGAATTTCTCCAGACTCGACGCGATAATCGCCAGCGTCGAGAGGTATTCGGCATAGCGGTCGCGCTGAATCACTTGGGTCGAAACCGGAGCGAATTGCAAGCCGAGTTTTTCGCAAACTCTTTCCTCGACATCCGGGTCGAGATGAGCGAAAGCGCCGACCGCGCCGGAAATTTTCCCGACCGAAACGGTTTCCTTCGCTCGCTCCAATCGCGTTTTGTTTCGCTGCATCTCGGCGAACCAGAGCGCGAATGTCATTCCGAAACTTGTCGGTTCGGCGTGAATGCCGTGCGTTCGCCCGATTTGCGGCGTGTCTTTGAATTCAAACGCGCGACGCTTTAACACCTCCAAAAGCGCGTCAACCTTCTGCAAAAGAATACCGCACGATTCTTTTAATAAAAGCGCGTTCGCCGTGTCCACGACATCCGACGAAGTTAAACCGTAATGCACGAAGCGCGCCGCCGCGCCGATGTTTTCCGCCAAATTCGTCGTAAAAGCGATCACGTCGTGGTCAGTCGTTTTTTCGATTTCGCTGATGCGCTCGATTGTGAACGCGGCTTTCGATTTTATCTCACGAAGCGCGTCCGCCGGAATAATTCCGTCCTCAAAGTGAACTTCGCAAACGGCGATTTCCACGTCGAGCCATTTCTGAAATTTATTTTCCGGCGACCAAATCGCGCCCATTTCCGGCAGCGTGTAGCGTTCAATCATAAATTACTAAACTCAATCTTTTGCAGAAACACGCGCGAAGTAAGTGTGTCTAAACTGTAAACACACTACTTCGCGCGTGTTTCTGCATTCAACTGTGTAAAAAACCAATTTGCGAGAAACGGGGCGTTTATGCCCGCGAACCGGTCGGTAAAACTTCGTCTTTATTTTCCGCCGCGTTGTCTTCCGGCATATTTTCCGGCTCATCGCCTAACACATCCTGTATGTAAAGCGTCTGCACAAGGACCATCACGACCGCCAGAATCGGCGTCGCTAAGATCAACCCGACCGCGCCGAATAAAATCGTCAGCGCGAGCTGCGAAACAATCGTTAAGACCGGCGGCAGCTCGACCGTTCGCCGCTCGATCAACGGCGTCACCAGATTCGATTCGATAAGCTGCACGCCGACAAACAGCGCGAGCGTATATAAAGCGCTCGTCGGACTGTCAATAAACGCTAAAAGAATTGCGGGAACGGCTGACAGAATCGGACCGAAATTTGGAATGAAAGACAAAAGTCCGGCGATTAAACCGAGCGTGAGCGCGAGCGGAACGCCGATAAAATAAAGTCCGATCCACGTCAGCAGCCCGATAAAAAGCATCGAAGCGCCTTTGCCGATCAGCCACCACGAAAGCGTCTCGCCGATTTCATACAAAATCTCGCGCACTCGTTTTCGTCGTTCCTGCGGGAAAAGTTTCGTAAAACCTTTGATATAAGTTTTCGGCTCGCTCGCCAGGTAAATTGACAGCAGAAGCATCAGCGCGATATTCGTCAGCGCGCCGAGCGTCGAGGAAAAGAAATTCCCGACGCGCGACAGAACGTTTGAATTGTTGACCTTTTCGATCATCTCGGCGTTGCTCGGCATTTGTTCGAGAATCAATCTGCCCCAACTGTAATTGGAAAGATACTGGCTGACGTTTTCGAGCGACCGCGGCAGTTCATCGCGCAGATTTCTGACTTGTTCGGCGACCGACGGCGCAAGCAAGTAAACTGCCAATGCCAGCGCCGCGACCAAAATAGCCGAAACCAGCAAAACCGATTTGCCTTCGGACAAATGCAGGTAACGACGCGAGATGTTTGCCAGACCGTGCAGAAAAATCGCCACTAAAATCGCGCCGAACAGCAATAAAATCACGTCAAAGACGTAAAACAAAACGAATGCCAGCAGCAGCACGAGCAGCACGAGGCTGATGTTTATCAGCGCTCGTTTGGCGAAGGAGGCTTGAGAAGTTTCTATAGAAGTCATATCAAAGTGAAAAGTGAAAAGCGGAAAGCGAAAAATTTTCATCTTTCACTTTGCGCTTTTCACTTGAAAAAACCTTTATCAATCAGCAGTTCCGCGTTCAAAATCGCCGCGCCCGCCGCGCCGCGCACCGTGTTGTGCGAAAGCGCGACGAAACGATAATCGAAAATGTTGTCGGGGAAAACTCTGCCGACGGTGATTGTCATCCCCTCGCCATTGTCGCGGTCAAGTCGCGGCTGCGGGCGCGAAGGCTCGTCGCAAACGTCTATAAAACTTTTCGGCGACGAGTGTAGTTTGAGCGACGGAAATGTTTCCATCGCCGCGAAAACGTCTTCGAGCGTCGAAGATTTCCTGAGCTTTACGCGCACCGAAGCCGTGTGTCCGTCCAGAACGTCCACGCGAAAACATTGCGCGCTAACGGTAAAATCCGCTTTCTCAATCGCCTCGCCCGTGAATCGTCCCAAAATTTTCTGCGCTTCGGTTTCCACTTTCGGCTCTTCGCCCGCGATATACGGCAGCACGTTGTCGGTAATGTCGAACGAGGAAACGCCCGGATAACCCGCGCCGGAAATCGCCTGCAAGGTGGTCACGAAAACCGATTCGACGCCGAATCGCCGGTCGAGCGCGGCGAGCGGCGGCGCGAAGGAAACGACCGCGCAATTCGGATTCGTAATGATAAACCCTTTGCCGAATCCGCGTCTTCGCTGTTGAATTTCGATAAGGGCGAGATGCTCCTGATTGATTTCGGGAATCAAGAGCGGCACGTCTTCGTCCATCCGATACGCCGACGAATTGCTGATGACCGGGAAGCCTGCGCGAGCGAACGCTTCTTCGGTTTCGCGCGCCACGCCGGTCGGGAGGCTCGAGAAAACAAGATCGCAATCGAGCGGCGGCGCAATCGCCTCGACAATGATTTCCTTGACGTATGCGGGCATCGCGCCGGCGAGCTTCCAGGCGCAGGCTTGCGCGTATGGCTTGCCCGCCGAACGGTCTGAGGCGGCGAGCGCGGTGATCTCAAACTGCGGATGATTTTCCAATAATTGAACGAACCTTTGCCCGACCGTTCCGGTCGCGCCTAAGATTCCGACACGATATTTTCTGCTCATAATAAAGAAAAAAGTTTAACCCGCACCGCAGAAAAAAGAAAAGCGCGGTTTCATCTTTAACGACCGCGCTTTTCTTTTAGGCTTTGGAACTTGCCGACTCTTCGCCTGCGGCAGATAGCGTAAACTTATTTCTCCAAGGCTTCCTTCATTCGCCGCACGCCTTCCGTCATACGTTCTTCAGTGTTGCAAAACGAGACGCGCAGAAAACCTTTGGCTTCCGTGCCGAACGCGGCGCCGGGAACGGTGATCACGCGATTTTGCAAAAACTTTTCAGCCAGCGCCAAATCGTCGCCCAAATGCCGCACGTCAACCATCGTATAAAACGCGCCTTCGGGTGCGGTGCCGCGCAAACCTAATTCTTTTTGCATTAAATCAATCAAAAATTCGCCGCGCCTTTTATAAATCTCGCGCGCGTCGCGTTTCGACTCTTCAGCCTCTTTTGTCCAGCCGAGCAACGAGGCTTTTTGCGAAATCGTCGAGGTGCAAACCGCGAGAAAGCCGTGCAGAGTAAGCGCGGCTTTGACGACATCGGTTTGCGAACTCGCCACCCAGCCCAACCGCCAGCCGGTCATACTTAAAGATTTCGACAACCCGGAAACAATAATCGTTCGCTCGTAAAACTCCGAAGCCGAACGCGGCGCGTCGGGCGTGAAATATAAATCGCTGTATATTTCGTCGGAGATTAAATAAATTCCCGTGTCTTGCAAAACTTCGCTAATCTGCCCCAAATCTTCGGGCGTGAAAATTTTCCCAGTCGGATTCGACGGAGAAATGACGACCGCAACTTTTGTTTTCGATGTAATTTTCTGTTTGAATTCTTCGATGTCAAAGGCGAAATCCTTTTCCGCCGGAAGACGATAAAAGACCGGCTCGCCGCCGGAAATCTTGACGCAGTTTTCATACGCCGGAAACGAAGGATTCGGAATCAAAACTTCGTCGCCGTCGTCCACGATTGCCATAAACGCCGCGGTCATCGCCTCTTGCGAGCCGACGGTAACGCAAATTTGATTCGGCTGTAGTTTTAGGTGCGGATATTGTTCCGCGATTTTCTCGCGCAGCGGCAGCAGTCCGGCGTGATTCGTGTAGCCGTTTTGTTCTTCCAGAGCGATTCGCGCCGCCGCTTCGCGCATAAATTGCGGCGTCGGCAAATCCGGCTCGCCCAAACCGAAGTTGATGCTTTCGGGCAGAGCGCGTTCAAAAATCTGCCTGATCAAAGTCGGAGCAACGCCCTGCAAACGGCGCGGTAATTGTAATTGCATTTTTTCTTTCGTGGCGTTCATTTGTTTTTATAAACTTCGCTGCGATGTCCGGTAAAATGGATAATTATAATTTCTTCTGCGTGTATCATTTCATAGATAATCCGAAAATCGCCTTCGCGGAGTTTGGCGAAACCGGCAAGCTCGTTTCTTATCCCTTCGGCTTGGTTGTTTCTGCATTTTCCACCAGTCTGTTTATCTTTTTGACGATTCGACGGGCAATTGTTTTATCAAGTTTTTCTAAATCGCGGACGGTTTCCCTCAAAAAACGAATTCGATACATTTAGTTTAACTCTAAACGCGCCGCGACATCTTCCAGCGATTCGCCGCGCTCGCCGTTTTCGATTTCTTTTGTTTGCCGAAAAAGCCGCTCTTTTAATTCGTCGGTAAATTCTAAATCGGCTTCCGCATCTTTGAATAGACCAGCCAATTTTTCCACCACCATTTCATCAACCATCCGGCGTAAATCGTCAACGCTGATTTGTAAAACTTCAGTATTCATATCCGAATTATACACGAAAATCATCTCAAATAATCTTCCAACAGCGTCGCCGCGTCGGTTCGCTCGTCGCGGTATTTGACGATAATCGGCGCGTAAATCGAAAGTCCGTTTTCCTTGCCGAAACCGCTCGTCACCGCCCGCGCGCCTTGCACGACGACCGCGCCCTTTGGTACTTCGAGCGGTTTGTCGCCGTCCGCTTTGTAAATCTCGCCTTTGACTAAATCGAATAACGGAGTCGAGCGCGTCAAAATCACGCCCGAAGCCAAGACCGACTTTTCGCGCACAATCACGCCTTCGTAAACGCCCGTATTACCGCCGATTAAACAATCGTCCTCGATGATCACGGGATTGGCGTTAATCGGTTCAAGCACGCCGCCGATTTGCGCCGCCGCCGAAATGTGAACGCGCTTGCCGATTTGCGCGCAGCTGCCGACGAGCGCGTGGCTGTCAATCATCGTGCCTTCGTCAACATACGCTCCGACATTCACGTAACACGGCGGCATCAGCACGACGTTTTCGCCGACAAACGAGCCGTCGCGGATTGCCGAACCGCCGGGAACGATGCGGATTTTGTCGTCGAGATTCATCGGGCGCAGCGGATAAGTATTCTTGTCGAAAAACTGTAAAGTTTCGCCGCTGAACGACATCGTGACGATTTCGCCCATTTTGAAACCGAGGAGAATTCCCTGTTTCACCCAAGCGTTGGTTTGCCACATTCCATATTCGTCTCGTTCCGCCGCGCGAATTCTGCCCGTTCGCAATTCGGTTTTGAAGTCATTAAAAGCTTCGCGGTCAGACGCGTCGAATTCCGATTTTTCAAATAATTGTTCGATTTTCTCTTGCAAAGTCATATTTTGATTGCTTGTATTTTTCTTTGAATTACTGGTGCGGTTAAATAAACGGCAAGCAGATTGGCAGGAAGCCAACCTAAAAACATAAATCCATCTAAAAATTTCTTAATGCTGTATGGAATACCGGGGACAATTAAAAAAGATAACGCGAAACCGGCAACATTAATCGCAAAAAAGATTAGTGCCGCTCTCGCAAATTTATATGCGTTTTGTTCAGGTAAAGCTTTGGAGTTTTGCCTCTTTTTTAATAAACAAAATAAAAATACTAAAATGCTATAAAACAAAAGCATTATTGCTGTTGCCAAAAAGCCGAGAAGTATTCCGACACCCGTAAAATCTAAAATCATATACCAAATATTCCTGACAATATCATACACTCGTTTTGCGGACTCTAAATTTATTACTTCTTTCCTTCCTGCAACCGATTATACTTTTTCAAAACCGCTTTTAATCTGTCGTGCGGCAGCGCGAAAACCGTGTTGCCGTTCAAGCCTTTCATCGTTTCCGCCGCGACCATCGCGTTCAAAATCGCTTCTTCAGTCGCCTGCGCCGTCGCCCAGAATAGCGGATTGATTCGTTCGTTCGGCAGCATCGTCAAATTTGATGTGCCGTCGTCTTTGCTCGCCTCGCTTGCGTTGGCGGTCGAGAAGGCGATGAAAATATCGCCCGACGAATTTTCGCCGCGCCCGCCGACGTTGCCGATGCCGAGCGAGGCTCGCTGCGCGAGCCGTTTTAATTGATGGGGCAAAAGCGGCGCATCCGTCGCTATGACGACGATAATCGAGCCTTGTCCTTCGTCGCCGATTTTTCTTTCAAACGATAAAAGATTAGCCGTTTCCTTTCCGACTGACGGCAGCAAATCGGTTATTTCCCTTCCGACCGGAACTCCTGCGACCGAAAAAAACTGCCTGATTCCGTAATTCGCCTGCACGAGAACGCCGACGGTGTAGCCGCCGAGTTTTGCTTCCAAAACGCGCGAAGCAGTTCCTGTTCCGCCTTTAAAACGATGCGCAACCATTCCCGTTCCGCCGCCGACATTGCCCTCTGCAATCGCGCCGGTTTTCGCCGCATCCAAAGCCTGAAAAACGTGTTCTTTTTTGACGTGAAAACCGTTAATGTCGTTCAAAAAACCGTCGTAAGTTTCGGCAACGACCGGCAAACTCAAATCGCCCGAATAATTGCCGCCGCTGCTTTTTCTCACGCCCCATTCAATTACCGCGTCGCGCACCGCGCCGACGCTGTGCGTGTTGGTAATCAGCACGGGCGAGCCGAGTCCGCCAGATTCTTCGATCCAAGCTGTGCCGGTCATCTCGCCGTTGCCGTTCAGCGCGTGCCAGGCGGCGAAAACTCTTCCCTGAAAATTTTTCCCCTGCGGCAGAATCGCCGTAACCCCGGTGCGAATCGCGGTTTTGCCGTCGCCGGAAATCAAAGTCGCGTAGCCGACTTCGACGCCTTTGACATCGGTTATAGCATTGTATTGTCCACTCGCGCCGTCGAAGGGAATGCCTAAATCTCTGGCTCGCGGTTTTGTTTGCGCGGCGACAAACGACCACAAAAAGGAAAACAGCAGAAAAGCGAAAAGCGTTTTTTTCATAAAAAATTATTTTTCCAGCTCCTTTGTAATTCCGCGCAGTTTCAGACGCGTCGGCTCGGTTACGGGAACGAGTGGAAGGCGCAGATTTTCTTCTAAAAGATTCATTTCCTGCATTACGAATTTGCACGGCGCGGGCGAGGCTTCGATGAAATTCGCTTCCATCAGCGGCAGAATTTTGTAATGAATTCGTCTGGCGGAAGTCCACGCGCCGCTCAAAGCCCTTTCGACCATCGCAGCGGTTTCCTTCGGAATTTCGTTCGCGCAGACCGAAACCAGACCGTCCGCGCCGACCGCGATTAAAGGCAGAGTCGTCGCGTCGTCGCCGGAGAAGACTCGAAAATTTTTCGGACGCTTTTGGAGAATTTCCATAATCTGCGAAAAGTTCCCCGACGCTTCTTTGGTCGCCGCGATGTTTTCAAACTCGTTCGCCAATTTCAAAGTTGTTTCGGCGGAGATGTTCGAGCAAGTTCTGCCCGGCACATTGTAAAGCATCAGCGGAAATTTCTTGACCGATTTGGCGATTTCCGAAAAGTGCGCGAAGATTCCGTCCTGCGTCGGTCGGTTGTAATACGGCGCGACGACGAGCGCGCCGTCCGCGCCGAGTTCGCGCGCGCGCCGGGTAAAATCAATCGTCGCCGCCGTGTTGTTGCTGCCCGTTCCGGCGATGACTTTGGCTTTCAATTTATGCGCAACTTCAACGGTCATTCGGATGACGTGAATTTTTTCCGCCTCCGACATCGTGACCGATTCGCCCGTCGTGCCGCACGGAATCAAAATTTTCACGCCGTTTTTTATCTGGCGTTCGACCAGAGATTTAAAACAATCGTCGTCAATCGAACCGTCTTTGTGAAACGGCGTGACCAGCGCGGTTGCGCAGCCGCGCAGCCAATCAATTCGCATTGTCATAATTTACCGCCTCGCACCCAAAAAACTTTTGTGTTGACCAATTTAGAAGTATAAATTCATAATTGCGCTGACTCAAAGATCTGCGGCAAATATTTATGCGAACAACTACTTTTTTATTAAGTTTCTCGGCTCTTTTAATCTTTTCTTCGGCTTGCGCCTCAGAGAAAAACTCAAATAAAGAAATTCCCGCGCATCTGCTCAACAAATTTTCGGCGAAGAGTTTTGCTTACCCTGTCGGCGAAAAAGATTACGTTACTGAAAAAAATGATTGGTGGGATTGGTGGTATAATGCGCAGGATTTCGGCGAGAACCGTCATCTGGGCGAAGATTGGAATAAAACGACGGGCGGCAATACCGATTGCGGCGAGCCGATTTACGCGGCAGCGAGCGGACAGATAAGTTTTGCCAAAGACGCGGGCGCGGGTTGGGGAAATGTCGTCATCATCGAACACACCGCCTCGGACGGCACGAAAATTCAAAGTCTTTACGGACATCTTGAAACGATTACGCGAACCGAAGGTGCGGTCGAAAAGCGCGAGCTAATCGGGACAATGGGCGGTGCGAACGGACGCTACCCGTGTCATCTGCATTTTGAAATTCGTTGGATGAAATGCCCGGTCTGGAATCAAACCGGAAACGGTTACGCTGACGAAAAACACGGTTGGATTGACCCTTCGGAGTTCATTGATAAAACCCGCTAAATTACTTTTTCAAAATCTCGTCCATCACTTCCGCAAATTCATAAAAACCTTTTTTGCCGCGAATCCATTCCGCCGCTAAAATTGCACCCGACGCGAAACCCTCGCGCGAGCGCGCCGCGTGTTCGAGCAGTATTTGATCAGCCGCGCCGTCAAAACCGAGGCGGTGCGTTCCCGGAATATGTCCGGCGCGCGTCGCCGAGACGCTGAAATTCTTTTCGATGTTTTTCGCCACGATTTCTTTTAATTTCAAAGCCGTGCCGGAAGGCTGGTCTCGTTTGCGCGAGTGATGCTGCTCTTCGATGAACGCTTCGTAATCTTCAAATTTTGCGAAAAGATTTGAAGCGTAATCCGCGATTTTATAAAACAAATTCACGCCGATTGAAAAATTCGCGCCGAAAACGAACGCGCCGTTTTTTTCTTCTACCAAATCTTTAATTGATTCTTTTTCGTCGTTCCAACCGGTTGTTCCCTCGACTAGCGGGATGTTTGCAATTAAACACGCTTCGACATTTCTTTTGACGGCTTCGGCTGTCGAAAAATCAATTGCTGCCTGCGCGTCCTTCAATTTTTCCGCCAATCTTTCCGCCCGCAAATTGGCGTCAGCTTCGTCAATGATGACCGCAATTTCGTGCGTTTTATTTTCGGCTAAAGTTCGGATGAGTTTGCCCATCGCGCCGTAACCAATTAGGGCTATTTTCATTTTTGTTTTTCAACTATTCCAGATGCATTAGTTTGACGATTTCGCTAAAGCGCGGTTCGACGCGAAATTCGTCCCGGCGCGTGTCAATTTTGATAAATGATATTTGCACTTCGCGCTCGTCGAAAGATTTTTCTAAATAATTTAACGCTTCTTCCCGCTCGCCCAAACCGTTGTAAATCATCGCAAAACTATATACCGGAACATATTTTTCCTTTGCCGCGGATTTTAATTCTTCGAGCGTGGCTTGTGCCTTTTCGCGGTTTCCCGATTTTGCCAGCGCGTAACCTAATTGCGTAATCGGCTCGCTGCTGCCGCCGGATAACTCTGCGGCTCTGGTCAACACGGCGACAGCCTCCGCATATCGTTCCTGACGAATATAGACGCGCCCCAAGCCGTTATGCGCGACCCAAAAGTTCGGCTCGATCTCCAGCGTTTTTTGATATTTGGCAAATGCTTCGGTCTCGCGCCCGGCGTAAAATAAAAATTGTCCTTCGAGCGCGTTGGTAATCAGCGTAAGCGGGTCGAGTCTCTTGCCAGTCTGCCTTCGGCGATGGCTTCGTTATGTCGTCCCTTATAATTTCAGATACGTTTCGTGAATCAGCGCGGTCGTCTGCAAAGTATGCCCGGCGCGTTCGCGGTGCAGGTAGCCGGAGGCTTGGCGGCGCAGTTCCGCATAAACAACCGGCAAAAGCGTGTCCAGAGCATCGCGGTTGCCGCCGCTCCATTCTTGCAGCATCCGCGTTATTTCCGGTGATTTTTCGAGAGGCTGTTCCATATTTTCCGCGCTTTTTGCTAACAAGAATATGCCTGTTCAGCGTCTCAAGTCAATTTATTTTCCGGCAGATAAAAATTTGCCCGAAAAATTATTCAGCCTTTTTTTGCTTTCGCGTCGCGTTAATGTTTGAAGGCAATGATTAGGCTCGAAAGGAAGACTGTTTTTTGGCAAAAGATTCCAAGACTTTTCCAAGAAATTTACAAGGACTTTTGTCGCCGGTCAGCGCGATGATAATGACGTTCCGATATTTTCGATGCCAATAACAGGTTGCTCAGAGCCGGATGTGCGACGGCAGCCGCCGTGTGCTTTAAATAATTTAAATATGGAGACAAAATGAAAACACGAAACATTCGACAAATTACGCAAAAAACTTTTATTTCTGTTCGGCGATTGCTCTGGGCGACAATCGCGCCGACATCGCCGTTAATTACGGCGCGTGCAATTCAAATCGGACGTGCGACATCGCCGGAACGTGGTGGGTTCTGCAAACCGGAAGCGCAAATTACACGGTGACGAAGTTCGGCGTCCCGTTTAACGCGCAGACGAATGCTGGCGACCGTCCGGTCTTTGGCGATTGGGACGGCGACGGCAAACTCGACATTTCGGTTTTCCGCCCGTCAAACACCACTTTATACGCGCTTACCAGTTCAAACGGGCAAATCCTCGCGCAGTTTTGGGACGGAGTTTCGGCTGTTCCGCCCGGCGGGTAGAGGCAATGATTAATGCGGAATCAATTGGTTTTATTCATTATTCCGCATTCATCACTCCGCATTTATATTCGGCGGGCGCGCCCGAAAGCCGTCGTGTTTTCCGAAGAACCGGACAGCACTTTTAAGACAAATCGCGTGGTCGCCGACGAGTATGGCGCTGCATCCGCCGACGGGCGATTTGTTAATCACCGAGATTTTTCCCGGACGCATTACGCGCATCAGCGGTTTGTAAGTCGGCAGACGGCGACGATTTTACCGTTACGCAAACGCGGTTCTTTCTAACCATTTGGAACATCGGGCAACCGACATCGTTCATTCGTCAAATTGCGTCTTCGGCGCGCAAATATAAAAGTCTCGCAAAAAGCTGGACTTTTATATTTTGAAGCCGTCTTTCAATCAATTGGCACAGTCATTGCTAAACACAAGAACAGGCGACGCTCGGTGGAAAAAGCCTAAAATTAGAACAAGCGTTGCGTCAAGAATTATTTTTGGATTAAGGAGAAACTCTTATGAATCGTTTTAGAAATTTAATCGGTGTTTTCGCATTCACTCTCCTGGTTTTAAGTTTGCCCGCCGTCGCTTCGGCGCAATGGCGCAATGACCGCGATGACGATGATTATCGCAATAACCGCCGCAATAACGGTAGCTACAATCGCAATTTGCAGGCGACTGTCAAAAATTTGAAGAATCGCAGCAATCAATTCGAGCGGCGGCTCGACCGCGAACTCGATAATAGTCGTTACGACGACCGCAACCGCGAAGACCGGCTCAATCAGTTAGCCAAAGATTTTGCGAACGCGACTCAAAATCTCGACGACGCATACGACAATCGCGGCGATTACGACAGAAGTTACGACGAAGCGCAGCGCGTTTTGCAATTGGGAAATCAACTCGACCGCGTTCTTTCGCGCGCTCGATTGAACGGTAACATTCAAAATGATTGGTATAGAATTCAGCAAGATTTGAATGTTTTGGCGAACGCTTATAATTATGACAATAACAACCGCCGCAACCGCAACAATCGCCGCAATCGGCAAGGCAGCAATAACGGCGACTGGCGCGACAGAATTCCGTTCCCGCTTCCCTTCTAAAATCTTTTACTAAAGAGATTGCTTGTAAAGCCTGAGTTGGCAAACTCAGGCTTTTTTGTTTTACGCGAAAATCAACTTCGCGCCTGCGAGCAGCAGACCGACGGCTAAAACGCGCCGCAGCGTCAGCGAATTAAAACGGAAACTTCTCAAGGTCGAGCCGATAATTCCGCCGATGATCGCCGCGCCGATCCAAAACCAAACAACTGTCGGCAATTGCGCAACCTGCGCGTAACTTCCAAAAGTCCCGCATCGGTAGCTGAATCATTCCGCCGACGAAAGCCATCGGAATCGAAGCCGCCGCGAACGGCAGAAAAACTTTCTAATCGAAATGTCCGGCGCGATAAAACTGTATGAAGGCGATTGAGGCGACGAAGAAATCAGGACCAGAGCCGCCGGACGTGACGTGCCGGGCGTAACGGCGAGCAAAGCCATCACCGCCAGATAATCCGACGCGCAGTCGTGTCCGACCGACGAGTAAAGAATCGCCACGACAAAGATTGCGAGAACGATTAAAATTTCAATTGACTCAAACATCCTTCGCGTTTTTCTTTTTTCTCAGATCGTAAATTGCCAAACCGCCTAAAATGAAAGGCAATAGATAACCAGCCCTTTGACAAATATCCAGAGTAATTCGGACAAACTCGGAAAGCCGTGAAATATCATAAATTTCAAGCAGAAACAGCAATTTCTTTAAGGCTATTCAGCCATTCGTCCCAATCCTTAAGCGCGAGTTCGACTTGAACGTTATGCCGTTCGCGTTTGTTGCGATATTTCCTGCGGAGTTCTTCCGAAACCGGCGCAAGCAAACCGAATGTGATATTAACGGGCTGGAAGTTTTTCGTCTCGACATTTGAAACGTAGCGGCACAGCGCGCCGATTGCCGAACTCGTCGGCGCGGCGATTAAATTTTCGCCGCGCAGAATTCTCGCCGCGTTTAATCCGGCGAGCCAACCCGTGCCGACCGATTCGACGTAGCCTTCGACGCCGGTGATTTGTCCGGCGAAAAATAAATTCGGCTGTTTTTTTGTTTGCAAAGTTTCCGTCAGAATCTGCGGCGAATTGATAAAAGTGTTGCGATGAATTTGCCCGAACTGCAAAAATTCAGCTTGTTCGAGTCCGGGAATAAGGCGCAAAACTCGTTCCTGCTCGCCGTAACGCAGATGATTTTGAAAACCGACGAGCGAAAATGCGTCCGCCATCAAATCTTCCTGCCGCAATTGCACGGCGGCGTAAGGCTCGCGTCCCGTCGCGGGCAGCGGCAAGCCTTTCGGCTTCATACAGCCGAACCGCAAAGTGTCAACGCCGCGCCGGGCTAATTCCTCAATCGGCAGACACGCCTCGAACCAGTGCGTCTCTTCAAATCTTTTGAGCGGAACTGATTTAGCTTCGACGAGCGCGTTGTAAAACGTTTCGTATTGCTCTCGGTCGAATGGACAATTAACGTAATCGTCGCCGCCTTTGCCGTAACGTGCGGCTTTAAAAGCCACCGTCATATCAATCGAGTCAGCCGCGACAATCGGCGCAATCGCGTCATAAAAATAAAGCTGGTCATCGCCCGTTAGCTTCATTATCTCCAGCGTTAAAGCGTCGCTGGTCAGCGGTCCGGTGGCGATAATCGTGATTTCATTTCGCGGAATCGTTTTGATTTCTTCTCGAACAAGCGCGATATTCGGATGCCGCTCGATTTCTGCGGTGATAAATTCCGAAAATTTTCCACGATCAACGGCGAGAGCCGCGCCCGCCGGAACGCGCGTCGCTTCAGCGGCTCGCATTACCAGGGAGTTGCCGCGCCGCAGTTCTTCCTTTAACAGATACGGCGCGCTTCCCGCTTCGTCGGATTTCAAAGAATTTGAGCAAACGATTTCCGCCAGTTGGTCGGTGCGGTGCGCGGGCGTCTGCTGCACGGGGCGCATCTCGTAAAGTTTGACCCGCGCTCCGGTTTCCGCCGCCTGCCACGCCGCTTCGACTCCCGCAAGCCCGCCACCGATGACATTTATTTCCCTCATATTCATTTAATCGTAACGGCTGAGTGATAAATTGTGAAATCAGATTGCCGCTGTCAAACCTTTTTGCCAAAAACGAAAAAGCATTCGATTCGTGAATCGAATGCGCCAGTTATTTTAGTTTGCCCGAAAATTCCCCGAAAGTTTTTCGGCGAA
>CADCUR010000296.1 GCA_902805935.1 uncultured Pyrinomonadaceae bacterium | reverse complement strand
TTTCCGTCTTCGTCATTTTCGCTTTTTCGATTTGTCTGTTCGCTCAAACTTATAATGACGCGACACTGGCGCGCGTTCGTCAGCAAGATGTCACGAGCCGCGACGCTTCAGGAAAACTGAATACGCTAAGTGCCGCCGAACACGCTTATCGCGCCGACGTTTATTCGTCGAATCGTTTTTTCCCAGAGGCGCGCGAGCATTGGCAAAAGATTTTCGACGTTTATCCGACTGATGCGAGCGTGCCGAAAGCGTTGATGCTGACCGGGCGTTCGTTTATGTGGGAGCGCGATTACGCACAGGCGGTTGTTTGGTTTGAACGGGCGTTCAAAGATTACGCCAACACGAAAGAAGGACGCGAAAGTCTGGCGTTCAAAGGCGCGTCTCTCGTGCGTTTGGGGAAAAATGCGGAGGCGGCAAAAACTTATCAGCTTTACACGACGATGTTTCCGACGGGCGAGAAAATCGAATCGTAGTATTTGAATATCATTGACGCGCTGCGCGAAGTGAAACGTTACGACGAGGCGAACCAATGGGTTGATAAAACGGCGCAGAGATTTTCCGAAATGCCGACCGCGACGAACGCTCTGCACGCGCGGCTTAGAATGGAAATCAGCCGTCAAAGCTGGCAGCGAGCGATTGACGCCGCCGACGCGCTCAGGCTTTTGAATAACTTTCGCGGCTCGATGTCCTCGCTCGACGAAGTGAATTATCTGAAAGCCCTCGCGCTCGAAAAACTCGGACGAAAAGGCGAAGCAATCAACATTTACGCCGCGATTCCGGCGAATTCATATTACGGCGGTTTGGCAAACGATAAAGTCAACGCCGCTTCAAACCGCGTTTCGCGCACGGGCAGCGCGACAGCCGCAAGAGCGCGTGATTATCCGGTTCTCTACCGCGCCGAACTTCTCCGCTACGCCAAATCGAAAGGCGTTGACCCGCGCTTCGTGCTGGCGATTATGAAACAGGAAAGCAGTTTTAAAGCGAACGCCAAATCGCCCGCCGCCGCCCGCGGTCTTTTGCAGCTCGTTTACGACACGGCGCTGAAATACAACAAACAAGCCGGATTTCCCCAGATGCAAGCCGACGACCTTTATCAGCCGTCAGTCAACATCGCTATCGGCAGCCAGTATATCGCGGCGCTGAAAGATGAATTCAGCGGAATGTATGAAGCAATCGCGGCAAGCTACAACGGCGGCGAAGACAACGCCGCGCGCTGGCTCGCCCGCTCAAACCCGAAAGAAGCGGGCATCTTCGCCGCCGAAGTCGGATTCGCCGAAACAAAGAATTACGTTTTCAAAGTGATGAACAATTACCGCGTTTATCGATAGCTTTACACGGAAGATTTGGTGAAAAGATGATTGTTAAATTACGTTTCTGGTTATCGAAAAGGTGCCTGTCGTATCTTGTCTGCATTACGGCGAAAGCTGTTTGACCGCTCGAACTCTGCGCAAAATCGAAAACATTAAACGAAACCGCACTGATATTGCCGTCGAACGGCGTGTTCCAGTCGCGGTTTTCGCTTAAAAATCTTCGCGTTATTTGGAACAATCAAACTTCTACAATCCTGCATCAAACGATTCAAATTATGTGGATTGTATATTCTCTCTTAGCCGCGGTGACGGCGGCGACTGTGATTACGCTTTCAAAAGCCGGGCTGAAGAATGTTGACTCGAATCTCGGTTTCGCGGTTCAGGCGGTGATGATTTTGCTGGTTTCCTGGATCGTTATTTTTTCGCAGGGCAACTACAAAGAGTTGGCAAATATCGAAGGCAAAGCGTGGCTGTATTTGTTGGCGGCGGGCATTATCACTTGCGTTTCATCCTTGCTGGCTTTTCGCGCGCTCAAACTCGGCGATGCTTCGCAGGTTTCATCGTTCGACAAAGTTTCTCTGGTTTTTTCGATTATCTTCGCCGTCATATTTCTCAAGGAAAAACTCACCTGGCAAATCGTTTTGGGCGGCTTGCTAATGGCTGGCGGCGCGGTCGTCATCTCTTTTTCGAGCCGGGCAACGGAACAATGATCTAAAATTAACCTTTTCGATTGTCCAAATCCCAACCGAACACGACTATCAGGCAAGTGAAAAGCGGAATAATAAACAGCGTGGCGATATAGTAGTATTGCTTTTCCGCGTTTTTGAAATAAAAAATCTGAACCCACGCGTCAACAATCAGATACGCGAAAACGACGGCGAGAACGGCATTTAATATTCGCCACGTTACGGATAAATAATTTACGTTTTTTTCGTCCATCGCTCTTCGCAAACCGCCAGCCGTTTTTTATATTTTACCGAATAGTCGTTTACAAATTCATTCTTTAAATGCTACTTTGCTTTGAATTGCAAAGCACGCGGGCGCGCGTCAGAGGTGAAATTTGAAGATGGCAGACAAAAACAAAAAGAAGGCTTATATAGGTATGGAAAGAGAGGAAAATTCCGTGAAATATATCGCCAAGGTTTCGGGCGAACCGCCGTGCCAAATCACTAAAGCGCAGTATAACGCTATCGTTAAGGCGCTGAAAGCGCAGGATTGGGCGAATAGCGTCGAGGACGAAGAAACTATCATCAACGGAATTATCAGCCGGAATTTACAACCCAACGAGCTGAACGAAATGTAATTTATTTAAGTAACCACCGATTTTTCCTGACCAAATTACAATTTATTCTTCCCAATCGCCCACGCCTTCGCGCTCGACGTGATAGCCGGTTTCCCGCAAGTGTTTGAGGACTTCGCGCCCGTGCTGTTCGTCGCGGACTTCCAGAAGCATTTCGATGCCGACGCGACCAAGCGGCGCGAGCCACATCGCGCGGCGGTGAAAAACTTCGATGACGTTCGCGCCCGATTCGGCGGTGTGGTCGAGCAAGCGAGCGAGCGTTCCCGGACGGTCAATGACCAGCAGTTTGAGCATTATGTAGCGACCGCGCCGCACCATCACTTGTTCGAGAACGCGCGCCAATAAATTCGGGTCAATGTTGCCGCCGCACAAAACCGCGCAAACCGCGTCTTCCTTTTTCAAATTGACTTTTCCGGCGAGCAATGCCGCCAAGCCCGCCGCGCCCGCGCCTTCGACGACGAGCCGATTGTTCTGCACGGCGAAAAAAATCGCCTGCGCGATTTCCTCTTCGGAAACTTCCACGACTTCATCAACGAATTCACGAATCAGCGGCAGCGTTATCGCGCCTGGATGTTTGACGGCGATGCCGTCCGCAATCGTCTGTCCGACTTCGACGGCGACCGGCTTTCCCGCCGCTAAAGAGCCTTTGACGGGAGCGACCATTTCCGATTGCACGCCGACGATGCGAACCTCCGGCAAAATACTTTTCGCGGCGATGGCGACGCCGGAAATAAGACCGCCGCCGCCGATTGGCACGACGATGACGGTTACTTGCGGCACGTCGCGGGCGATTTCCAAACCGATTGTTCCCTGTCCGGCGATGACTCGTTCGTCGTCGAATGCGTGAACGTATGTGTAACCGTGTTCTTCCTGCAATTCTTTTGAACGCGCTAAGGCTTCGTCGAAAGTCGCGCCGTGCAGCACGACTTCCGCGCCGTAATTTTTCGTGGCGGTGATTTTCGTTAAAGGCGCGAATTCCGGCAAAACGATGGTCGCTTTCGTGTCGTGAAGGCGAGCGGCGAGAGCGACGCCCTGCGCGTGATTTCCGGCAGACGCGGCAACGACGCCGCGCCTTTTTTCATCGTCGGACAAACGGCTGATTTTGTTATACGCGCCGCGCACTTTGAACGAGCCGCCTTTTTGCAGACACTCGGCTTTCAGATAAGCGGAGTCGGTGCCGATTACGCGGGCGAGTTTACTGTCGGCAAGCGTCGGTGTCGGGATAATGATGTTCTGAAGAATCGTTTGCGCGTCTTCGATGTCGGAAAGTTTCACGGTCATACCTGCCAAATTATATGCGAATCGGCGGTTTTTGTATAAACGCCCGAACGAATAAAAGGCGCGTTGCAATATCGCGCAACTCTAATGCGATATTCTCCTTGCCCTTTGGCTTTCGAGCATTCGTCGTTTTCGGTGTGCGGCGAATGCTCGATTGGTTCTCGAAAGAAAATCAGTTATATTAATTTTGTTTATCAATCATTTTTTTGGAGGTTGCCTGATGTCTGCATCGGTTCTGCTTTTTCAAATCGAATTTTTCGGTCTGGGTTTTCTGATGTTTATCGCCGTCGCTTTGTTGATAGTGGCGTGGAAGACTATAAAAATCGTGCCTCAGTCGAGCGTTTTGCTGATCGAACGATTGGGACGTTTTCATCGCGTCGCCGCCAGCGGGCTGAATATCATCTATCCGTTTTTTGAATCGCCGCGAGCGGTTTATTGGACAAACGTGCGACCGGGAACGACCTCGATAGATTTGCGCGAACAATATATTGATTTGCCGCCGCAGCCCGTCATCACGCGCGACAACGTGACGATCAATGTTGATTCGGTGGTTTATTGGATGATTACCGACCCGGTAAAAAGCGTTTATGAAATCAACGATTTGGTCGGCAGCCTCGTCCAACTCACGATTACCGGAATGCGCTCGGTGATGGGCGAGATGGACTTAGATCACACGCTTTCCAACCGCGACCAGATTAATTCCAAACTTCGCTTAATTCTCGACGAAGCGACCGACAAATGGGGCGTGAAAGTGACGCGCGTTGACGTGAAAAACATCAATCCGCCGGAAGACGTGCGCATCACGATGGAAAAACAAATGACCGCCGAACGCAACCGCCGCGCTTTGATTTTGCAGGCGGAAGGCGACAAACAAGCCGCCATCACGCGCGCCGAAGGCGAAAAGCAGGCGGCGATTACGCGCTCGGAAGGCGAAAAGGAATCGGCGATTTTATCAGCCGAAGGCGCGGCGCAGGCGCGTCTGAAAGCGGCGACGGCTGACGCGCAGGCAATCGCTCAAATTGCCGAATCAATCGGCAACCGCGAACAGACGACGCAGTATTTAATTACGTCGCGTTACATCGAGTCTTTGCGCGATATGACGAAAACGCAAAACTCAAAAGTTATTTTTATGCCGATGGAAACTTCGACTATGCTGTCGAGCATCGGCGCGATCAAGGAAGTGTTGAGCGAAACCGGCGAGAAAAGCGAACAGCTTTCACCGCCGCCGCGACCGCCGCGCGAATTGAATCGGTGAACTGGGAACGCTGTCATCTTGATGGCATTGAGCGCGAAGAAGCGTTTCAAATAAATCCAAATTTGAATGTAACGAATGTTTTTTAGATTGCTCGCGCAATCTTTGCCGGCAGAATGCCGGCGTTCCATAGGAGAATAATTATGTTAAAAATTTTATCGTTTTTTTTAGTATTCGCTTTTATTGTCAGCGCGTCGCCGATTGTTTCGAGCAAAACAAAATCCGTTCTCGATTTCAAAATGAAAGACATTGACGGCAAAGAAGTGAAACTCAAAAAATATAAAGGCGACGTTCTTTTAATCGTTAATACGGCGAGCAAATGCGGTTATACGCCGCAATACGAAGGCTTGCAGGCGATTTACACGAAATATCAGGCGCAGGGTTTTGAAGTTCTCGGTTTTCCCGCCAACAATTTCGGCGGGCAGGAACCCGGCACGGAAACGGAAATCAAAGAGTTTTGCGAATCGAAATATAAAGTCACGTTTCCGATGTTCGCCAAAATTTCCGTCAAAGGCGAAGACCAGCATCCGCTTTATAATTTCCTGACGGCGAAGGAAACCAACCCGAAATTTGCTGGCGATATTTCGTGGAACTTCAACAAATTTCTGGTCAATCGAAAAGGCGAAGTCGTCGCCCGCTTTTCATCGAAAGACAAACCCGACGGCGAAACCGTGACGCAGGCGATTGAAAAATACCTGAAAGAGAAATAAGAATTTAGCCGCAGATGGACACAGATAAAAGGATATAAAAAATCTGTGTTCATCCGCGTTCTTCTGTGGTTACATTCTCTTTGAATTCGTACTTTGAAACAATCGAATAAATCGAGCCTGATTTTTGCAGACGGCTTTCGTAGATTGTTATTCCCGAGACCGTAAATTCATCGGAGACAAAGTTTTCGCTCAGATGTTTTTCGACTAATTCCGCCGATTTGTGCGGTTCACGAAGTCGCGCAATCGTCAAATGCGCTTTGAAATCGCGGTTTTCTTTCGCCAGTCCTCGCTCAAAGCATTCGCAGTCCAAAACTTCTTTCACCTTTTGCATATTCGCTTGTTCGTCGTTAACGCCCAACCACAAAATCCGCGCATTTCGTTTGCTTGGGAAAACGCCTGTTCCCGCGATTCGTATTTTGAAATTTGAAATTTTCCCAGTTGCCGCAGCAACGGCTTCGGTTAAGTTTCGCAATTGCGTTTCGTCAATATCACCCAAAAATTTCAATGTAAAATGCAGTTTTTCCGGTTTTTCCCAACTGACGCGCAGATGCAGAAAGACGCTTTTTAAGTTTTCGACGTAATTTGCGCATTCGGCGCGCGCCGCGTCGGAAATATCAATTGCCGTGAAAATTCGTTTCATAAAAATTATCGCCTGATTACTGTCCGATTAATCCTCGTTTATCTGCGGTTATTTTTCTGATAAAATTGGATTTAATGAGATTCATCAAAATTCTTTCAATCATCTTTCTGATTCTCTTCCTAACCGTCTGCGGCGTTTCATACTGGATTTACAAATCTCTGAACACACCCGCCCAGCACAATAAAGCCGACGAATTCGTCCAAATTCCGAAAGGCTCGACCACCAATGAAATCATCAATAAACTCGCCGCCGAAGGCATTTTGAAGAGCGATCTGCCGCTGCAAATCTATCTTCGCTCATTCGGCGACGCGAGCAAAGTTCAAGCTGGCGAATATCAATTTCCGTCGCCGATTACGCCGCTCGAAGTTCTCAAAGAATTGGAAAAAGGCGAAGAGCGGACGATTAAACTGACGGTTCCCGAAGGCTTCACGCGCTTTGACATCGCCAAACGGCTTGCCGAACGATTTCCGACTGTTCCGCCGACCGACGAAAAAGCGATTCTCGGTTTGATGGACGACACGAGTTTGATAAAAGATTTCGACCCGACGGCGAAAAATCTCGAAGGCTATATGTTTCCCAGCACGTATGAATTTCCGCTGAACACAAAACCGGCGGAAGTTATCAAGCGAATGGTAGAGCAATTCAAAAAAACCTGGCAGCCCGAATGGAACGAACGCGCCCGCAGTTTGGGCAGAACGCCGCGCGAGATTGTCACCATCGCGTCTTTAATCGAAACCGAATCGAAATTCGACGCCGAACGAGCCATCGTCGCGTCGGTCATCTACAATCGTCTGTCGAAAAACATTCCTTTGGGAATTGACCAAACCGCCGTGTATGTGGCGAAAATGCAAAATCGTTGGGACGGCACGATTCACAAAAGCGATTTGGAAACCGATTCGCCCTATAACACCAGACGATTCGGCGGCATTCCGCCCGGACCGATTTCTTCTGTTTCCGCAAGCGCGCTCGAAGCCGCGCTCAATCCCGCGCAAACCGATTATATTTTCTACGTTTTGAACGTCGAGAAAAACGACGGTTCGCACAATTTTTATGCGAGTGCAAGCGACTTTGAACGCGGAAAAGCGGCGTATCAGCGATGGCTCGAACAGCAGCGAAATAAATGATTTTTCTTTTGGCAAATCTCAAATCTTTTGCGTATGCTTATAAAAACTTTGCAGAGGAAAACTGAATTACTGTAAATGATAAAACTTCTCGCCTTAGACCTCGACGGAACTTTATTGAATTCGCGCGGTGAAATTCCTGAAAAAAATATCAAAGCCATTCAGCGCGCCGAAGAATGCGGCGTGTTAGTTACGATTGCAACCGGCAGGCGTTTCCGCGACGCGCTGCCCGTCGCTTTGCAGTTAAAATTAAACGCGCCCGTCGTTTGTCATAACGGCGCGCTTTTGAAATACGCGCAGACATTAGAAACCGTCGCCGTGTCGCTCGTGCCGCGCGAAACCGTCCGGGAGACTTTGCGCATCGGGCGCGAGTTCGGCGGCGACGCGCTCGTCAGCGCAGACCCGAAGGGCAAAGGAGTTTTGCTTTACGAAACGGTTTCCGAGGCGAATGTTCCGCTGCAAAAATATATCGCCTGGGGAAAGCGTTTGCACGGCGCGGAAGCAGAAGAAGCCGTGCATCGCGTTGAAAATCTGGCGGCGGTTTGCGATGAAATCGAAACGGTTCACATTTCTTTTTCGGGAACGCTCGCGCCGATGGCGGAACTCGAAATGATTCTGCGCGATGAATTAAGCGACACGGCGACGGTTTTGACGACGGTTTATCCGCGTCTGGATTTCACTTTAATTGACATTCTGCCGCCCGACGCCTCGAAAGGCATCGGCGTTGAAAAGCTCGCTTTGATAAACAAGCTCGCCGCCGAAAACGTGATGACAATCGGCGATAATTTTAACGATTTGGAAATGCTCGAATACGCGGGAACGGCGGTCGTGATGGGCAACGCTTCGCCCGAATTATTGGAACGCCCCGATTTTTTCTCTACTTTGAGCAACGACGAAAACGGTGTAGCATTAGCAATAGAAAAATTTATTCTAGGAGATTTTAATGGCAAATAGAACGGCAATTATTCAAACAAACAAAGGAACAATTAAATTCGAGTTATTAGAAACGGACGCGCCGAAGGCGACGGAAAACTTTCGTCTGTTGGCGGAGCGCGGTTATTACGACGGCGTGATTTTTCACCGCGTGATTAAAAATTTTATGGTGCAGGGCGGCGACCCGCTCGGCGAAGGCTACGGCGGCGAATCGGCGTGGGGCGGAAAGTTCAACGACGAAATTGATAAAAGCTCAACGCTTTATCAAGGCGCGTATTCAAAAGGCACGGTGGCGATGGCGAATTCGGGACCGAACACGAACGGCTCGCAATTTTTCATAATGCACGTTGATTATCCGCTGCCGCCGCTTTATGTAAAATTCGGTCAAGTCATCGAAGGGCAAGACGTAATTAACCAAATCGCCGAAGTCAAAACCAACGAACGCGACAAGCCGCTTGAGCCGGTGGTGATGGAGAAGGTGACGGTTGAGGATCAAGGTTAAAAAGTGAAACAGCGGAAAGGTGAAAAAGTCGGTTGAGTAAAATCCGGTCAACTTTTTCACTCTTCCGCTTTTTCACTTCTTCACTTTTGTATGCGAGCGATTATTCAGCGGGTTTCGCGCGCCAAAGTTACGGTCGGCGGCGAAACAATCGGCGAAATCGGCAAAGGAATTTTGGTTTTATTGGGCGTAGCGGAAAATGATTCGGAAAAAGAAGCCGTTTATCTTTTGGAGAAAACCTTAAACCTTCGCATTTTTGAAGACGCGGACGATAAGATGAATTTGTCTTTGCTCGATACGAAAGGCGAACTGCTCGTCGTTTCGCAATTCACGCTTTACGGCGACGCGCGCAAAGGTCGCCGTCCTTCATTTGTTCGCGCCGCCGCGCCTGAGGAAGCCAAGCGGCTTTACGAATTCTTCGTCGGCGAAGCCAGAAAGCAAATCGGGAAAGTCGAAACCGGACGTTTTCAAGCGATGATGGATGTCGAACTCGTCAACGACGGTCCGGTGACGATTCTGCTCGACAGCGAGAAACTTTTTTGAACGATTCTTGCACTTTATGAAAAATCTTATGGTCAAAAACTTTTTCAATTTGTTTTTTATTTTTTCGTTTTTATTTACTCTGTCCTGCGATAATAAGCCGAACGCTAATGCCAACAAACCGGCGAACGTCGAAGTTAAAACGGGCGTTGCGCCGATTGCCGACCCTGAAGTCGCAGTTGTCGAAATGCAGGAACCGGCTTTCGGACGAATGAAAATCGAACTTTATTCAAACATCGCTCCGCAAATGGTCGAGCGTTTCAAGACTCTCGCCAAAGAAGGCTTTTATAACGGCACGACTTTCCACCGCGTCAGCGGCATCGTCATCCAAGGCGGCGATCCGAACTCGAAAGACGACAATCCGATGAACGACGGCGCGGGCGAATCAGACAAACCGGACGTTCCCGCCGAATTTTCCGACATACCTTTCGAGCGCGGCATCGTCGGCGCGGCGCGCACGGCTGACCCAAATTCGGCGAACGCACAGTTTTACATTACGCTCCAACGCTATCCGTCGTGGGACCAAAAATATACGGTATTTGGCAAAGTCGTTGAGGGTTTGAACAACGCCTCGATTATTTCCGGCGTGCCGAAAGACGGCGAACGCCCGCTCGATAAAGTCGTCATTAAAAGCATTACGATTCAACCGAAATAAAATTTGTGATATTTTAGTTTTATGCTCGCGTAGCTCAGTGGATAGAGTGCTTCCCTCCGAAGGAAGAAGTCGCAGGTTCAAATCCCGCCGCGAGTATTTTCATCTTTAAACTCCTTTCCTGAAATCAAATGACTACCGCCCGCTTACGCAGGTGGTTCTGACCTGCGATGCTGAAAATCACCAGCCGCGACAATCAACGATTAAAATTCGCGCGGCGAGTGCGCGACGGTGATGTGGAAGATTTAATCTTTGTTGAAGGCGCGCGCCTAGCGGAAGAAGTTCTGCGTTCCAACCTGAAAATCGCCGACGTTTTCTACACCGAAAGTTTTGCCGCAACCGAACGCGGGCGCGCATTTCTAAAGCAATCTCAGAATCTCGACTGCGCCGAAGTCTCGCCAAACATTTTCGCTTCGCTTGCCGATACGAAAACTTCCCAGGGAATAATCGTTATCTGCGAAAAACCGACAACCGGCAAACATTCCATCGAAACAAATTTATTGTCAGCGCTAAAACTTCCGCTCGTCATCGCGCTTCATCGAATAAATAATCCGGCGAATTTAGGCGCGATTTTGCGCACCGCCGAAGCCGTGAATGTTTCGGGCGTGATTACGACAAGAAATTCGGCTGACGCTTTTTCGCCAAAATCATTGCGCGGCGCGATGGGCGCGTCACTCAGACTCGCGCTTTGGACAGATGTGGATTTTTACGAAGCTACAGAATGGGCGAAACGGAAAAATTTAATTTCCGTCTGCGCCGACGTCAACGCTGAAACGAGTTATCTGGAAGTTGATTGGAAAACGCCGCGCCTGCTCGTTTTCGGTTCTGAAGCACACGGCTTAAGCACTGAAGAAAAAGAAAAAATTGATGAAAGCTTGCTGATTCCGATGGAGAACCGCGTGGAAAGTTTAAATTTGGCGGTTGCCTGCGGCGTGATTTTGTTTGAAGCAAAGAGACAAACCAGCAAATAAAGATTTGAAAAATTCGAGATTTTCTATAAAGACCGACCGGAAAGGATTTTTACAAATTCGATTTCTCGTTTTTTTGATTGCCTAGCGAAAATTCACGTTCGCATTTCCGCTTGTTTGCGTGTTCGTATCAGAACCGCCGGAATTTATTTGATTCTGAAATTTGTTTTGCGCCGCCGCTTCGTCAACAATCGCCAAGGCTAAAGCAATATCGTTGTTTAAAACTTTGCTGTTGACAACACTGGTTTGACCGAGTTTATTGCGCGCGTCTTCAAAAGATTTTTTCGCTTCCGGGTATTTTCCGGTTAAAAGATAAGCGCGCCCCAAAAGATACAAACCTTCAGCGTCCTGCGTGGTGAAAGCGTATCGGTTGATAAAAGAATTCGGGTCGCTGTCCACATTGCGGCGCAGCGTTTCAAACGATGAAAACTCGATGTTCGACGACTGCATCTGCGTTATTTGCGGGGCTGGCTCGGGCTGCCGGTTGTTCCGGGAAAAAAGATAATAAACGCCCGCGCCGACTATTCCGCCCAATACGAGAAACAATATGGAAGATAAAAGCGCGTTCATCTTTCCACTGCTCGTCGCGGCGACATCGGCAGAGTCGCGGAAAACGGGAATTTTATACGCTTCATTAGTTTCACCGCGAGTCGGCGACGATACTCGATTTGCCGAAACAGTCGGCGTCAATACATCATTCGTCTGATTTAATTTTCTAGATTCGCCCACGATTGGCAGAGTCAACGGCTGCGTCGAAATTTCTTTAGCGAATGATTGCCCGGCAACAGTTTCGTCGCCCGCTTCGCCGTCTCGCCGTGGACGCGCCGCAGCGATTGTCGTTTCCTCGAATTCGGCGGATTTTTCCTTTTTGCCGCCCGCGAAAATCACGTTTGCCGCTGCTGCTTTCAGTTTAACGATGACGGCGGTCAGATTATCTTCCGCACCGCGCTCGTAACAAATATCCTTCATACGACTGCAAATGTTGGCGGTCGAATCTTGAAAAAGAAGAAGCTCGTGCAGTTGATAATCGTCAATGTGGCGCGTGATGCCGTCCGAGCAAAGCAGAAACGTCGTATTCGGCTCGATCATAATTGTTTTCATATCAACTTCGACCGATTGATCTGCACCGAGCGCGCGTGAAATTACGTTGCGGCTCGGGTGACTGGCGGCTTGCTCTTGAGTCATTCGTCCGGCGCGGACTTCTTCTTCGACAACCGAATGATCTTGCGTTTCGCGGTAGAAATTTCCTTGCGGGTCGAGTCGGTAAAGACGCGAATCGCCGACGTGACCGATTGTGGCGATGTTCCCTGCCAGATGCAGCGCGACGATGGTCGTCGCCATCGTCGAAAGCGAGGCGAGGTCGTGCGACATTTGAAAAATCGCTTCGTTCGCCCGCTCGATGGCTAGTTTCATCAATTCTTCGGCGTCGCCGTTTTTCGGCAGATTGGCAAACGCTTCGCCGAGAACTTCGACCGCCATCTGTGAGGCGACATCGCCGGCTTGCGCTCCGCCCACGCCGTCGGCAACGACGAACAGCCCGCGCTCGGTCAATTCTAAAAACGAATCTTCGTTTTGCGGACGCTTTTCGCTTAAACCGCGGTCGCTGATCGAAGCCGAATCAATTTGAAAATTATTCTCCGTCATTTTTCTCCCATCAATGCTTTTTCAAACGATTAAATTTAACCACTCCGTTTTCGCGTTGCCGCAGACGAACGTGGCTTTAAGAAATGATTTAACCAGTCGTCTGAGCGTTAAGCGGGATAATTTCAGTTTTTTATTTACTCCGGAAGATTCTCCCGATTTATGTTTGCATCAACGGCGTTGCGATGAGAGAAAGCGAGAAGCATTCCGAGCATTACGAAACTCGTAATCAACGAAAAACCGCCGTGACTGACGAAAGGCAAAGTGATTCCGGTCATCGGCAGAGCGCGCGTTATGCCGCCCATATTGACGAGAGCTTGAAATCCGATAAATGCCGTCAGCCCGATGACGCACAGCTTGCTGAACATATCGCGCGTCTCGAGCGCCGTCCGCACGCCCGCGCTGACGAAAACAATCAGCGCAAAGGTTATCAACAAACCGCCGACGAGTCCAAGTTCTTCCGCCAAAGCCGCGTATATGTAATCCGAATCGGCGACCGGAATCAGTTCGACAAAACCCAAGCCCAAGCCGCGCCCCGTCGTGCCGCCCGAAGCCACGCCGAAAGTCGCCTGCGCTGGTTGAAACGCGAGCACGTCGAACCAGGCGTCAACATTGATTGACCGCTGCAAATCCGGGTCTTCCTCTAAAAGCGCAGGCAGATTCGGATCTCGCTTGACCAAATCTTTGTAGTATTCGTTGTAGTCCTCCTGCCACCAATCGGTTTCCGGCGTCGGCGGATTAAAACCGTCGAGCCAAAGATGAAAACGCTGCTGAATTCTGTCGGGCAGAACCGCTTTGACCGGAGAGGCGAGCGTCGGCAATAGAGGAATTTTCTCCTGCGTCGTTGAAGGCAGCGCGCCGACGACCAAAATGCTGATCAGCAAAACGACGCTTCCCACAAGAACCAATCGCTGCGGCAGACGGCGCACGGCAATCAAATAAAGCGTCGCGTAAACCGAACTGAAAACCATCATCTGCCCGAAATCTTTGAGAACGAAGAACGGCACGAACGGCAGAACCGCCATAAAAAGCAGCGGAATCACATCTTTGGCGCGCGGAATTCCCCAGTAAGTTCTGGCGAGATTTTTATACAAAACTGCGAGAATCGCCGCGAATCCGATTAGAAATGGAATTTTCGACGGCTCCCAAGGCGTCATATTGCCAATTGATTTTCCCGCGCTGGAAGTTATCGCCGCGAGAATCAAAGGGACGAGCGTCAGCAGAACAAGCAAAAAACCGTTGCGCTGCAAAAAGTCTAAAATCGCTTCGCGCCGCAGCAAAAGAAATGCGGCGACGAAACAGGCGATGGCGAAAAGCGGAATCAGCGTTCTGCCCGACAGAAAAACGTCCGCTAAACCGCCTTCCGCTGGACGCGGCTTCTCCTGCGACAAATCAACCGGCGACGGTGGCGTCGCGGGAAGTCCCATCATCCGCTTTTTCTCCGCCGAATAATTTTCCTGTATGTAATGCAGCTGCAGCGTTTTTATTTTTTGCTGGCGGGCTTCGGCTTTGTCTTTGCGCGAAGTATATTCCGGGTCGCTGAAAAGTCGGTATTGCACGGTCAAACCGATTGAGAAAAGCAAAACCGCCGTGGTGTATAGCGTCCAATTTCCTCGGTATTTGGCGAAGACCGACAAAAATATCGGCAGAACGGCGAGAACGGATAATAAAAAAAGATTTCTGCCCGCCGTCAGATAAGAAGTTTCGTAACCGCGAATCAACGCGCCGTAATGAATCGAATAATGCGCGATTGCTGTTAATACGACAATTAAAAGCAAAATTAAAATGTGGGTTGATGCGCGGTTTTTCATAAATATACAGCCACGAATTGCACGAATATTACGAATGATTTGATAAAAAATAAAACGATTATATTATCTTCTGTTTCTGGTTCTCGGAGTTGGCGGCGGAACTTGCGCTTTCGGTTTATACTGTTCGCCCAACAATCCTAAATCTCGCGCTTTCATAATCACGCGAGCGGCAATCGGCGCGGAAACCGCCGCGCCGTAACCGCCGCCTTCGACGACGACGGCAATCGCCAGTTGCGGTTTTTCAAGCGGCGCAATCGAGATATACCAACTGTCCGTGCGCTCATACATCACGGGCGCGTCGTATTCAATCGTCTCGCCTTTGTCGTTTCGGCGTTTCTTTTTCACGGTTTTTAGTTTTCCGGTTCGCTCGTCGTAAACCGGTGCTTGTTTTTCCGCCGTGCCGGTTTTTCCGCCCGAACGAATTCCCGCCGCCCGCACATTCGCAAAAACTCTGGTCGCCGTGCCGCCGCTGCCTTCGGTGACGAGCGCCATAATTTCTCGCATTTGCGCGGCTTGCTGCGGAGAGACGACTTGCGAGAACATCTGCGGCGGCAAATCCGCTTCGATTTTCGGCTTCATCAATTTGCCTTCGAGATTGGCGGGCGCGGCGGCGATTAAAGCCATCTGAAACGGCGTCATTTGTCCGGCGTAGCCTTGTCCCATTCCTTCGAGTCCGACATCGTAAGCCGAGATGTCTTTGCCGGTCACGATGGTTGATTGCTGCGGCGCGAGCGCGTTGCTGATGCGGCTGTTGCTGGCGTTCCAAATGCCCGGAAAAAATCCGGCTGAGAGCGCGTCTTCCGGCGCTTCCACTGCTAGAATGCTGAACGCGCCGGCGGTTTCGCGGATTCTTTCTTTGCCCAAATCCACCGCCATCTGTGCGAAATACTGGTTGCTCGATGCTTCGTAAGCCTGCATTATATTCAAGGTCGTGCAGCCGAACGGCGGTTCGCAGCCGCCGTTGGCGTCGGTTATCGAACGCGAGCCGCGAAACGGTATGAAACCTTCGGGCGTGCTGTTGAAAGTCGTGTTTTGTTTTCCCGCGCGGAAAGCCGAAGTCATCGTAAAAGTTTTGAAAGTCGAACCGGGAACGTAGTATTCGCGCGTGGCGCGATTCAAAAATGGTTTGTTGCGTTTGTCGCCTTCGAGCTTCAAAAAATCTTCGAGCGTCTGCGCTTCCCGCAGGTTAAAAGACGGATTTGAATACATCGCCAGCACGTCGCCGGTTTGCGGATTAAGCACGACGATGGCGCCTTTTTTGTCTTTTAATTGTTCGGCTAAGAATGCCTGCAAGTCACGGTCAATCGTGATTTTGACATCGCGCTGTTCGTCTGCGGGACGTTTGATGCGCGTCAAAACTTCCCACGCTTCGGGCGTCGCGTCCGCCTCCTGTCGGTAAAGCGCGCGTTCGAGTCCGGGCGTTCCGCGTTCGGTGCCGAGCAGGTGAGCCATTTCCTTTTCGAGCGCGAAAGTGCGATTAATGTCGCCGTCAGAATCGAGTTTGTAATACGCCAGCGCGCTCCCCAAATTGCCGCTGCGGTCGAGCATCCAGCCGCGCAAACGAGCCGCGTTTGTTCGCCGGTTGCGTAAATCTTTATAGCTCAACGCTTGAAACTGCTCGTTGCTTTCGTCGGCGAAATACGTCCAGTAAACGTGAAAACCGTAAACGAATAAAGCGAGAAAGACGAACACGAATTGCCAGATGCGCAAACTCCGATTCGCCAGCGTCGTCGTCAGTTTTCGGCTCACTTCTTCCGGCAGATTTTCTTCAAACGCGAATCTGCGGCGACGGAAATTTTTCAGAAAACCCAGAAGAAGGAAAAGTATTAAAACCGCAATGCCGATTAAATAAACGATGCTTAAACCGGCGGGCGTTCGCTCTAAAACTTGTCCGCCGAATAAATTTTCGGGACGAAGTTTTTCCCAATCGAATTGTAAAAGAAATAAAAGCATTGACATTAGTCTTAATTATTTATTTTCACCGTTTCTTTTCGCCGTAATCTACAATGATTCTATGCTCGCCAGGCGCACGGGTTTCTTTTATCTTATCGTCGTTTAAATTTTCTCCGTTCGCCGCTATTGAAACGGTCGGATAATCGCCTTCCGTTAAAGATGTTTCCACGCCTTCCGTCATTTTGAATTGATGTTCAAGCGCGACTTCGATTGTGCCAAATCTCAATCGGTCGTCGTCTTTGAGCGGCGTCGCCTTACCGTAAGCGATACGTTCGTTGTTGATGAATGTTCCGTTGGTCGAGCCGGTATCGGCGATCATCAATCCCCGTTCTGAATCAAAAACCAGCGCGGCGTGAATTTTGGAAACGCTCGCGTCGTCTATCCACAAATCGTTTTCTTTAGTCCTGCCGACGCTTTTGCGCTGGCGGTCGGCGAAAGCCAGTTTAATTTTTCTAATTTCGCCCTTGACCGTAAATTCGGCGGTGTAAATTTCCCTTTCAGGTTCGATGACGATTTCTTCGGCGGACGCGACGCGAACGTTTTTCAAATCTGGAATCGTAACGTTGACGGCGGCGGTTTCGCGTTCCTCCTCAGCAAACTTATCAAAACTTGCCAGCAACTTAACGCCTTCGGTGAAGTAGTCCGGTTTAATCTCCAGATTCATCGGCGCGAAGGTGTGATAACGGCGGTCGTTGATGTGGTCAACGGCGGCGGTCAGCAATTCGTGTTCAAGTTTTTTCAGAGAGTTTTCGGCGTCGTTCGAGAATTTGTCCCACTGCATTTTTAACTTGATATTGTGCGGCACGAATTTTCCTTTTTCGCCCGAATCCATCGCTTCTGAATCGAGTAGATTTTTTAATCTTTCAATTAATTCGCTCGTCGCCAGGCTGCTCGACGGCTTCCAGTTTCTGCCTGTCCAACGGTCGAATGTTTCGCCGATTTTGCCGAGAATGCCGCGCACAAACCAGTCGGGCGAAACGGATTTTTTAGCCGAAGTCGGCTTTTCATCGGTCATATCTCGAATCAATACGAAGCGGAAACGATTTTTATTTCAAACGTCCCGTCATTTTAGCCGAATTATCAAACGAAAGTAAAATTTTCAACGACTCAACTTTCCG
>CADCUR010000295.1 GCA_902805935.1 uncultured Pyrinomonadaceae bacterium | reverse complement strand
CCGCTAATTGTCATCATCATTCTTTTCATAACTTCTCCTTATAATGCAGTAGTCTTAATTTATTAAATTACCAAACTGAAAACCGTTGTATTAAGACTGAAACAGCAGTTTCCAACACTCATTTTGCACCGGCAACAGAAAACATTCCCGGTATTTGATACCTCGCTTGCATAAAAATTATTGCCCGGAAGCAATAATTATTCAGTATTCAATCATACATTAGCTTTTTTGCTACCTTATAGTTTTTACCTTTTGAAAGCAAGCCGAGTTAGGGATCATTCTTCTGATGCCCGAAATTGGCAAGAAGTTATGTTATAATTTGAAACTGACGACAAAAAAATGCAGTAATTATCTTTAAAAAATCTGCATCTAATAAAACGAATTTGAGGTGAAAATTTATGGACACTGCTTTTAATTCTACATACGGAAATTCGGCGGCGGATGCTTTGCCCGAGGAGCGCGCAAGGTTTATCCGCAAAACTTATCTTCATTTGGCGGCGGCGATTTTAGCGTTCATCGTGCTGGAAGGATTTTTGTTCGCCTCCGGCGCGGCTTATTCGATTATGTCGGTGTTACGCCTCGGCGGTTCGATGTCTTGGCTCATCGTCTTGGGCGCGTTTATGGGCGTTTCTTATTTAGCGAGCAGTTGGGCGAATTCGCAAACTTCGAGCGGAATGCAATATGCCGGACTCGCGCTTTACGTGGTCGCCGAAGCGATTATTTTCGTTCCGCTGCTGTTTATGGCGGCGAATTTCAGCAGCGGCGACGTTATTCCGAAAGCGGGCATCGTGACGCTCGGTTTATTTTTAGGCATTACGTCGGTCGTTTTTCTAACGCGTAAGGATTTCTCATTTTTGGGTCCGATTTTAGCCATCGGCGGTTTCGTCGCGCTCGGCTTTATCGTCGCCAGTATTTTGTTCGGCTTCAGTTTGGGAAGTTTGTTCGCGTTCGTGATGGTCGCCTTTGCAGGAACGGCGATTTTGTATGAAACGTCGAATGTTTTGCACCGGTATCACACAACGCAGCACGTTGCCGCTTCGCTGACGTTGTTCGCGGCAATCGCTTTGCTGTTCTGGTATATTCTGAGCATCTTTAGTTCGAGAGATTAAATTTCGAGCGCCATCCGAAAACCCCGAAATGCTTTCGTCTTTTACCGGACGGAAGCATTTTTCTTTTCCGCGAAAATTGTTAATTTAAATTCACAAGATGAAAGCCGAATCAAACATCACTCAGCCGACAGATACGGAAAATCTATCGGAAAGTTTTAGCGCGAAATTAGCTTCGACTTTTCGCGCCCTTCAGTATCGCAATTATCGTTTATTTTTTTTCGGACAAATCATCTCCTTGTCTGGAACGTGGATGCAGTCGGTCGCGCAGAGTTGGCTGGTTTACCGCTTAACCGGATCAGTCGCGCTGCTCGGACTGATCGGTTTCGCCGCACAGTTTCCGATTTTTCTGCTGACCGCTTTCGGCGGCGCCATTGCCGACAAATATAATCGGCGAAGCGTTTTAATCGTGACTCAAGCGTCAGCGATGACGACGGCTGCGATTCTCGCGTTTTTAACTTTAGCGGGTTTAATCGAAGTTTGGCATTTATTTGTCCTGGCGGTCATTACGGGAATTATCAATGCTTTCGACATTCCGGCGCGGCAATCGTTCGTCGCCGATATGGTCGGCAGAGACGATTTGCTGAATGCCGTCGCGCTCAATTCCTCGGTTTTTAACGGCGCGCGCATCGTCGGTCCGGCAGTCGCCGGGATTTTGGTGGCGGCGGTCGGCGAAGGCTGGTGTTTTTTCGTCAACGCGGCAAGCTACATTGCCGTTCTCGGCGGGCTGCTTGCGATGCGCATCGCGCCGAAAATCACTCGCACAAAAGAAGGTTCGGCGCTCGAAAAAATCAAAGAAGGCTTCGTCTTCGTCGCGCGGACGAAACCGATTCGCTCGTTGATGCTGCTGCTCGGACTCGTCAGTTTGATGGGAATGCCCTACGCGGTTTTGATGCCGATTTTCGCCGATGAGATTTTGCACGGCGGCGTGCGCGGACTCGGAATTTTGATGGGCGCGAGCGGCGCTGGCGCGCTCGTCGCCGCGCTCACGCTCGCGGCGAAAAAGAATTTAAAGGGTTTGGGTCGCTGGGTCGCCACCTCTTCCGGCGTGTTCGGCGTGTTTCTGATTTTGTTTTCGCGCTCGGAAACTTTTTGACTGTCGGCGGCGCTGCTCGTGCCAATCGGATTTTCGATGATGCTGCAGATGGCTTCGTCAAACACGCTCGTTCAGGCGATGGTGCCGGATGAACTGCGCGGGCGCGTGATGGCGGTTTACTCGATGATGTTTATGGGAATGGCTCCGATCGGCGCGCTGATTTCCGGTTCGGCGGCGAATTATGTAGGCGCGCCCATGACGGTCGCCATCGGCGGCGCGGCGTGCATCGGCGGCTCGATTCTTTTCGGCTCGCAACTCAAATCATTCAGATACGAAGCAAAGCGAATCATCATCGCGCTGCAAATGACCGCCGGCGAACCGGCGTCCAAAGCCAGCTATCAAGAACCGCCGCGCGTGACCGCCGCGCTGAGTGTGAAATAATTTTTTTCGCTGAAGAAAATTTATCGGCGGATTTTGCGCACGCAAATTAAACAATCAATTCGGAATTTTGCCGCGAAAAGATTTCAAAATTTTGCTCAACAGACAGTTTTTTACAGATTAAACTGCAATTTCTAACAAAATGTTTCGATATGTTAAAAAATGTCTTGACACATACTAACTATTCGCGTAAAAATTCTTTCGTGAGTTTGTTTTAACCCAGTTTTCGTAAAGTTAGTTCTAAAACATTTTAAGGAGAAAAAAATGCCAACTAAAAAATCAGCAACGAGTTCTACGAAATCAACAACAACAACGAATAAAAAATCGGCGACGACTAAAGCGGCTGCATCGTCAACCAAAAAAGCGGCTCCGACCCGAGCGGCTTCGACAAATAAATCCTCCGGTTCAAAAACGGGAGCGAAATCAACTTCGACGAGCGGTTCGCCGAAAACCGGTTCTAAAACAACGGCAAGCAAATCGTCAGCGAAACCGGCAGCCAAATCGGGCGCGGCTAAATCTTCTTCCGGTTCGTCAGCGTCGAAAACTTCGGCGAGCAAATCAACCGGCACGAAAACTTCGGCAGGCAAATCGTCAGGTTCGGCTTCTAAATCAACAGCGAGCAAATCGTCAGGTTCAGGATCGAAATCAACAACATCGAGCAAGACGGCGAATTCGGGTTCAAAGTCAACTGCTAAATCAGCTCCGGCAAAGAAAGCGGCTCCAGCCAAAAAAAGCAGCGGCGGCAAAAAAAGCTCTAGTTCGGGTAAAGGCTTTGTCAGCGCCGCGACCGACACATTAAGCGATATTATTAAAGGTGCAGCAACCGGCGCGGTAGGCGGTGCTGTGACGGGAGCAGTTGGTGCAGGATTACAAGCTGCAACTAATGACTCAGCTGAAACGGGAGCTAGCGGTTCAAAATCCGCCAATTCAAAGTCAAAAAACAAGTCTTCGGCTTCAAACCAAAAATCGGCAACCGACAAAAAGAAAAAGACCGGTAAGTAAATTTACCGGTCTTTTTCTTTTTATACCAATCGCAAACTAAAATGGCGATTCTTCATCGTCGTCAAAGACGATTCGCTTTTTAATTTTCGGTTCACGCTCTTCACGCAAATCTTCCGTCTTGATAATTTCGAGCTGCGGATTTCCGTTCTCATCCTTTAGCAGAACTTCGATGCGGCGTTCGGCTTGATCGAGTCGCGCTTGGCATTCGCGCGAAAGTTTCACGCCGTCTTCAAAAAGTTTCAAGCTGTCTTCCAAAGCCAAATCGCCGTCTTCCAGCCGTCGCACGATTCGTTCGAGTTCTTTGAGAGAAGTTTCAAACGTCTGTTTTTTATCCGCCATAAATTATTTGAAAACGTCGGCGTTCTTTAAAACATCTTCGAGATTAGAAACGCCGAATTGTTCGCCCGCCTTTTTTAAATTACCGTTTTTCGCTCCTGTGATTAAATCCTGTCCGATTCGTTCGGCGATGCGGCGAGCGAGAATTTCATCTTTCACGCCGATGACCTGCCAGCGTTCGTCGCCGCTGCGTTTCAAGACGACTTCGAGCGGACGATTCGGGTCCTGACTTCTGACGAATGCCCGGTCGCCTTCACCCGTAATATCCAAATACCTTTCCGCGCCAGCGGCGATTGCCCAGAACGGAATGTTTTCAAATTGGCTGGTTTTTTCACGAATCAAGGCGGGAACTTCGGCGCGGGCGCGCTGTTTGACGGCGGGCAAAAACGGCGCGGCAACCTGGGTTATTTTTTGAATCGTCGCCGGAGCCAAACCGCGTCCGTAAAGCTCGACCGCTTTGCCTGTAATCTGCGGCATAAAATCGTCAACCACCGCGTCCGTATCAACCAATTTATCAACCGCCGCCTGGTCGCCGCGCCGCGCCGCGTCAACCAGCAGCGCCAGCGAATACTGCGGCGTTGTCTTCAAGTTACGCCAGTAAAAATAACCGCCGGCTGCGCCGATGACCAGAAACAAAATTAGTGCGACGCCGAAGATTTTTAAAATTTTCAGAAAGACGCCCGGCTTGCGCGCCGCGTTTTGATTTTCCGTAAACGTCGGCGCGGCGACGGCAGTCGGCGGGCTATCTTTCGGCGGCTCGTTTAGATTTACTACGAATTTCGACATTCTATTTTTCTATCAATGTAACCTTTGCTTTTATTTTGCCACGCGCCAGGCGAATTTTCACATCTTCGTTGGCTTTTACGTCTGCCGCGTCGCGTAAAATCGCGCCCGCTTCGGTTTCGACGATTGAAAATCCGCGACTTAAAACCGAAAGCGGCGAAAGCGCGTCGAGCGAAGCCATTTCGATTTTTAACCGGGAATTTTTCGCGTCCGAGATGTTATTGATTGCCGCAATTTGTTTTTCCCGCAGAATCGCCAGCCGCGTTTTCTTTTCGTTTAGTTTTGAAGCGAGCTGCAGCGGTGATATTCGATTAACCAATTTTTCCAGACGTTGCCCGTTTTTCTTTACCCGCTCGTCAGCCGCCGCGCGCAAACGTTCGGTTGCATCTTCGATTTCGTAACGCCAATCTTTGACTCGCTGCGGCAGCTCCGTAAAGACTGACGAGAGCGCAAGCTTCTGCAAATCGGAGCGCGAGGCGAGTAGTTTATAACCAATCAACTGATACAAATCCTGTCGTTTTTGCAGTAGAAAATTATGGATGCCGTCTTCGCTTTCGGCAACGATTTCCGCCGCCGCGCTCGGCGTCGGCGCGCGCCGGTCTGAGGCGAAATCGGCAATCGTAAAATCCGTTTCGTGTCCGACGGCGGAGATAATCGGAATCCCGGAAGCGCGAATCGTCCGGGCAACTCGCTCTTCATTAAACGCCCACAAATCTTCACTCGAACCGCCGCCGCGACCGACAATCAAAACGTCAATTTTTTCATCGGATATTCGATTGTGCAGGTTGGCTAATTTAATCGCCGCTTCGATTTCTTCGCCCGCCGTCTCGCCCTGCACGCGCGTCGGAATCAAGACGACGTTGACGGTGCGCGTTCGGCGGGAAAGGACATTTAATACGTCGTGAAATGCCGCGCCGTTCGGCGACGTGACCACGCCGACTCTTTTCGGAAAAAAAGGAAGTTCGCGTTTGAGTTCTTCATCGAACAAACCTTCGCGCGCGAGCTTCGCTTTGACCTGCTCGAACGCGACTTTGAGCGCGCCTTCGCCGACCGGCTGGAGCGATTCGACGAGCATTTGATATTCGCCTTTCGGCTGATAGACGGAAAGCTTTCCGCGCACGCGCACCTGCAAACCGTCGAACGGCTCGAATCGAATCCGCAAATTATTGCGAACGTAACACGCCGCCCGAAGCTGCGAATCGCCGTCGTGCAAAGTGAAATACCAATGCCCGGAATTTGCCGCCGTGAAATTGACGATTTCCGCCTCGATCCAGACGGACGCGAAACTTTTTTCGAGCGCGTTTTTCACCTGCTCGTTTAATTCCGAAACCGTCATCGGTCGCTGCTCCTGCTCGTCGAAAAGCGATTGTAAAAGCGGAGATTTCATTTTGTCTGTTGCGCTGTTTCCGCGTGTTCCAGAATTATCGTAAATTTATTCGCCCGCGCTTCCCGAAAAAGTTTTGCGAAGAAATTTACGTCCGCCGAATCGAACGAATTCTTACGAAAAACTTTTCGACTTCTTTGTCGTCCGCGTCCGAATCCATCGAGCCTTTCAGCCGGTTTGATGTCAGACGAATTTGCACTTTCAAGTCGTAGGATTTGATCCCGACTTTGACGCTTCTCAAATTCGTGTAAAGCATCATTTTTATCAAGCCGTCCTTTATGTCGCCGCGGCTGGGAAATTTGCCGCGACTGCTGTGTTTGGCTTCGATAAGATAAATCGATTTCGGTTCGAACTTCGTTTCGTCAACCGTAAAAAAGTATTTGCCGAACAGCGCGTTGGTGATGGTTATTTTGCTTTTCGTGTCGGTCGCCAGCGCTTCTTTCGGCTGGTCGGTTTGGAATTCGCGGGCTTGCGCTTGGCGGGATTTGCGACGGGAAAACTCGATAAATTTTTGCGGCGTGGCAGCGTAATTTATCAGTTCATTCAAAGTCGCTTCGTCGTGAAGGTAAGTTTTCGTCGCTTTGGATATTTTCCGGTAAGCGAGTTTGGCTTTTTCAAACATCGGTTTGAGCTGCAACGTTTCGCGCTCGTTCCATTCGCGCGTCGTTCCGTGAAAAGAAAAAATCTCTTTCAGACGCGCCGCAACGTATAGATTGTCAAATTTCTGCGCTGTGATTTGGTCGTGGCGTTTCGGATTTTCTTCGGCTGCATCGTAATAGGCGAGAACGAGATGAACGTCGAGCAGACTCAAAAGCGAAATCGTGTCCCACTGCAAAAAATCGCGCTCGCCGCCCAAACCTTCGTCTTTAACGACCGGAATCACGGTCACCTTTTTCCCGGAAAAAGCGAGCGTGTCGTAAACTCTTTCATACGGAAAGGAGCGCGTGCGCTTCGGCGAAATCCAGCGGCTGACGGCGATTTTTTCTCGTTCGTTCGAGAGTATAAATGCGCCTGCTGAACGGTTGATATCGAAGTTTTCAAGTTTCGATTCGCGCAGCGTATCGCCCGCGAATTGTTTATAGTTAATTTTTTCGACTTGACCCGAAATCTCGCCGACTTGATAAGCTGCGTGAGCGTGGGTGGCGTAAAGGCAGAAACAAAAGGACAGCAGAAAATAAAGATTTAAATTCGCCCGAATTACCAATTTTTCTATTTTCATTTCTGCCGTAATGGATTTTCAGCCGCCTAATTTTTCTCAGAGACTTCTGCCACCGAACCGAGTTTGACAAAAGAATTTTCGCGTTTCACTTTCACCTTCAAACGCGGCGAAGCGCGGTTGCCGCCAACATCGGAAACGTTAGACCGAAAAGTTATCGAATAAGCCGTGCGAAGTTGAACGACAATATCGTCGTAAGCCCGCTGCAAATCGCCGACTTGCGTTATCGGATAATAAACGCCGCCGGAAACCTGCGCCAGTTTTTCGCCTTCCGTTTCGGCTTTGGAAGTCAGAGCGATGTAGCGCGAGCGCAGCGGGTCAACTGTCGACGCGGCGTTGTTACCGGCAGAAGCCGCAATCAAACCCGACGGAACGTAGAGCGGGTAAATGAGCGCGCCGCTTTCCTGAATCGAACCGAGCAAGGCGTCGAACGGCAGAAACGAGCGGTTGTCATCGCCGTCCGAGAGAACGACAATCGCCGTTCGCTCGCCCTTTAGAGGTCGCAGAGTTTCGGCGAGCGTGTAAGCCAGTGCGTCGTAAAAAGCCGTGCCGCCGCCCGCATCGAACGTATCCAAACTTTCGGAAAGTTTGCCCTTATCCGTCGTAAATGTCGAAAGATTTTTCACGTCTTCGTTGAAGATTATGATGGCGATTCGGTCGTTCGGACTGACGGTGTTGACGAAATTTCTGGCTGTTTTGCGAATGAAATCAACGTAGTTATCCACGCTGCCCGAAACGTCCAGCAGCAGAACCAAATTGAACGGCGCGGTCGCTCGTTCGACCGCTAAAATCTCGCGCGGCTCGTTTTTTTCCATAACTTCAAAATCTTCTTTTTTTAAATCGCCGACCGAGCGGTTGTTAATGTCCGTCACGCGCACGAGAACTCGTTTGATTCGCGAAGCCGCCGCTGTTTGCTCGTTTCTGTTTTCGCTCAAAGCGGGCGAGGATTTGCGCGGCGGCAGAGTTTTGGCATACTCGCCAAAGTATTTCGGAGTAGCGCGCCGAATCGCTTCGGTGAGCAACGAATCGCCGCTGCGAACAATCGCCTTTGCCGCTTCCGTGAGCGGTCTCTCGGTTAAGTTTGAAGGAACTTCGTTCGGATTGACGTTCAACAAAATGATGCCGCGCGCGGTCGTGAAATTTAATTTTACGGTCTTCGGTCTTTGGTCTTTGGTCTTCGGTTTTTTCTTTTTGTCCGTTGGCGGTCGTTCGTCGTCCGTCGCTTCGCGTTCTTCGACTTTTTCATTTTCCTGCAAATTTCCCTCGCTGTCTTTTCGTCTTTCCGTCTCCGCGTCTTTTCTCTCGCTTTCTCCCAGCCGACCATTGACGACAAACTTCCCGCCCGCTTTTTCATCAACTTCTTCGAGCGCGGCGTCGCTTAAAAAACGCGGGCGCGATTCGGTCCAGACGAAATCGTATTTCAAATCCTCCAGCGGCACGTTCGCCGCAATCGTGCCGGTGTTGGTTTTAATTTCGGCAGATTCGATGTCGCCTTCAATCCGCACTTCGCCGCTGGCGGTTTCGATATTCAATTTCGACTGCGCGGGGATTTTTAAACTCAGATCAATGCGCGAATTGGTCGCGGACGGCTGGACGATGATTTCCAGACGCTTCGCGCCGGAGACAATTTTTATATCGACTTCTTTAGCGTTCGGCGCAGTCAAAAACGCTTTTTTTTCAATTTCGTTTTTTTCTTCGTTGTCTTCTTCGGATTTAATCTTTTCGGCAGCAATGCTAACGCGACCGTAGAGATTGACGATTTTTATCGAAGCGTTTTCGGCGAGCGGAAATTCGCGCTCGAACATTTGCGCCCGCACCGTCGAGACGAGAAAAATTATCAGCAGTAATCCGTAAATTTTCATAAAGCGAAAATCCGAGGAGATAAAGTTTTTGTGATTGTTTCGATTCAAGTTTTGCTCGCATGTTTGCTCGTCTGTTCGAGCCGCTCGTGAACGCGCCGCTGCCAATTGGTGCGCGGCTGGTCGGCTTCCTCAAACTGCGCGAGCAAATCCTGCATTGATTCGCCGCCGGCTTGTCTGGTTTTCAGGTAAAGAAGCGCGGCGATAATTGACCACAGCGAAGCAATTAAAATTTGAAACGGCAGCATTATAATGCTGGCTGCGTCATCACGAATGACTTCGCGCATTCGGTTGCCGAAAGAATATCCGACATTTAGTTCGCCTTTTGGTTTATCGTTAGCGTCTAACCTGACTTTGCCGAAAACGATTTGTTTTTCGCCGTTCGTATCTTCAATTGTGACCAGCGGCTTGTTTTCCTTTTCAGCTTTGATAACTTCGCGCTTGATGCTCTCGATTCTTGCACTGTCTCCGGAAAATGACTTGACGCCCATCGTCACGATCGAGCCGGTTAAACCGGCAACTATAAACGGCACCGCATACATTATCAAAACCGCCGCCGTCGTTGTGCGAAGAGAACGCTTGACCAAGGCGGTCGAACGTTTCATAGCGGCTCTGCCGCGCAGATTCTCCATCATCACAATCGGCGCGACGAGCGTCCATGCGATTGTCATAATGAAAAACGGCGCGATACAGGGAATAAGTCCGATAAATGAGAGAATCGTCGTCAGCAACCCGGTCCCGACCAGCCGCTTCCATTTTTTGCGTGTGGCGGCAATAGCCGGGCGCAGACGCACCGGACGCAGCGGCACGGCAAGCGTCTGCGCGACAATCCAAGTCGTCGTGCCGAAAACAAAATAATTACATAATAAAGCGACGAAAAAAGAAACGATATTCAACACCACTGACAGCATAGTGGCGGACATTTCGCTGATTTGCTCGCCAATGTAAAATATATCCAACAAAACTTTTATCAGCGTGATGAAAGCAAGCGGAGTAAAAATTAAAGTTGACAGGCTAATAAATTTCGGTAAATGTTTGCTGTAAATTTCGAAGGCGCGACGCAAAAGCATCCCGATGCCTTCCGATTGAGCGCGAAGTTCGGCGGCGAAAGCCTGCGCGGTCGGCGGTCGGTCCTCGACATTTTTCGATAACGCCGAATTGATCACTCTTTTGACTTTTTTGCGAATTTTCTTGGCGGCGAGCGGCGGCGGCGCAGTTTCCTTGTGCGCCTGCATCACGCTTAAATAATCGCCGCTGAACGGCGTTTTGCCCGAAAGCATTTGGTAAGCAATCACGCCCAAACTGTAAATGTCCGAATGCGCGGTCAGCTTTTCGCCGCGGCACTGTTCGGGCGACATATAAAGCGGCGTACCGAGAACCGCGCCGACGCGCGTTAATTCGGCGGTCGAAGGCGTTTTCGGTAAAGATTCGTTTGTTTCGACTTGTTCGGAGATGATTTTCGTGCCGCGTTTATCCGTCTGCGCCAAAGATCGAATCGGCTGAACGGAAAAAATCGCCGTTCCCGCGTCCAGATCAATCTCGTTCGGTTGAACGAGCGTTCCGGCTTCTAAATCAGTTTTGGCAAACTGCGCTATCGTCGCGGCTTCTGAGATAACGGTCGAGTTTCCTTTATCGGCAATCGTGTTCGTATGAACCGAATCGGCGATCGTCGGTCTAGCGTAAAAATTCGGCGCGATTGAGATGTCTAGATTTTCCGCGCCGCTGCCGTCAGTCATCGGTTCTTCGAGTTTGGCGATGCCGAAATCGAGAACTTTGACCGTGTAGCCGCCGCGCTGATTCGGCTCAAGCCAGATGTTGTCCGGCTTCAAATCGCGGTGAATAATTCCCTGTTCGTGCGCTTCCTGGACGGCGGAGCAGACCTGTTCTAAAATATCGAGCGTCCACGCCAACGGCAGTTGTTTTTCCTCTTCCAAAATCTCGCCGAGCGTGCAGCCGTCCAAATACTCCATTACCAGGTAAGCGGCTTCGCCGGTTTTAGTTTCGGTAAATCCGAAATCGGTAACGTTGACGACGTTCGGGTGACGCAGTCTGCCCGCCGCCCGCGCTTCGCGCCGGAAACGCTCGACGAACTCCAGACGCTGCATAAATTCGGACGCGATGACCTTCAGCGCCACGGGACGTTCCGTGCCGACATGCGTCGCCAAATAAACAGTTCCCATTCCGCCTTTGCCGATTTCCGCTTCGATTTTATATTTGCCGTCGAGCGTCTGCCCGACCAGGTTTCCACCGTTCATATCTTTTTTGCTAATTTAAAAAAGGTCGTTCAACTTTTTACGCTTGAGATGGAAATTAGTTTGAAAAATGAATCTTTATTATAGACTTACAAGTCTAAAGTCCAAAGTTCAAAGTCGAAAACCGCCGACTTTGAACTTTGGACTTTAGACTTTGGACTTGTTCTATTGTTTTCTAATCAGAATCGCGCCGCTATAAGTCGTCAGATTGACGTTGGCATCGCCGCCGCCGATAGTGGCGACCAGGCGCTGGGCTTTCGAGGATTCGTCTTCCGTAATAATGGCGAGTTTCAATTCGGAATTAAACTTGCCGTAGCCGTAGAGCGCATTTATCTTGCACGAAGATTTTTCGGGAATCGCAAGCGAGATAGTTCCGACCTGAGTACCGAAATTGTATTGTCCGCCGTTTTGAAACTCGCCCGCGAACTTTATCGAACCCGAATTTGAATTGATTTCCGCTTGCCGGTGTTCGATTCGCTGAAGACTAATTGCGCCGCTATTGGTTTTCGCCTTAAAAATATCGCCGATTTCGCTCGGCGCAATGTCGAAGGCTACGATATTACCGTTGGCGCTTTCGAGCGTTATCGCGCCGCCGGAATTCTCTACCGTCACGTCGCCCTGGTAGGTCGCCGCGTTAATTCCCTGCTCGATATTGTTCAGCGAAATGTCGCCGCCGATGTTTTTAACGACCGCTCGCCGCACCGCCTGGATTGTCGTCTCGCTCGTGCGGCTTTTGACGTTGACGGCGGCGCCGCGCGGCACGTCGAGTTCGATTTCTTCGCCCGACAGACATTCTTCGGAATTCACCGTTTTATTTTTCGCCGGGTCAGACCCGGTCACCATCACCCAGACGGCTTTGTCGTTTTGTTTGTTTTTCTGCTGAACTTTGAAACCGACTTCGCTTCCGCCGACAACAAAAGCGCGAATCTCATTGCGCTCCCAGCCGTTGATTTTGAGAATTCCTTCCCTCACGCACAAAGAAACGTTTACTTTCGCGTCAACGGCGATTGATTTTTCCGCAGAAGTTTCTGTGCCGATTGACCTTCGCACGCTTTTCCGTTCGATTTTCGTTTTTTGTTTGAGAGGCGCGACGACGACTTTCGGTTCGACCTTGACCGTCTGCGAGAAAGCAACGGAAAAAGGCGCGACGAGGCAAACTGCTAAAATCAAAAGGCTAAATCGCCGCGTAATTGTATTTTTGAAAGCCGTCTTCACTTTTGCCTTTTCACTTTTCACTTTTGCCTTGCCGCCTAATCGAGACTCGCCATCAACTCGGTTTTGTCCGCGACCGAATTGAGCAAATCAATTTTGTTTTGATACGAAGCGCGCAGGATTTGTTTCGCCGCCTCATTTTTCGGATTTCTCCGCACTTCGAGTTTCATTCGGGCGATGGCATCATCCGTTACCGCCAAATCGCGCTCAAAAGCAAACCGCGCCGACGGACTCAAAATTTCGTCTTTTCGATTCGCAACAGTCGTGTTTAGCGTCGCAATCGTCTTGATATAGCTTTCTTCGCCCAAAATATTTCCGCTATTTTCTCTTACCGCCGGAACAAGTGCGTCGGATTTTGTATCCCGCGATTTAGCATCTGTTAAAACTTTTTCCGGTCTAACGTAAGCAGTTTTTGCTGCCCGGTATTCGGCTTTGTTTTGAACGGATTTTATCGTTTCCGTGTTTTTTTCTTCGGGCAAAAGCAGCGGCGTTTGAGCAGGCGGCGACAACTGATTTTTTGCAATCGGCTGAATTGTTTTTTGCTGGATTTCGCCTGTCTGGGCAACGTAATTGGTCGGCGCGTTGGGCTTCAGACTCAAAAGCGTAACCGAAAGCACCGCGACGAAAATTAAACTGGCAAACGCCGCCGTCTGCGGCTGCAAAAGAAAAGCCAAAATCGGTTTCCAGAAAGATTTCTTTTCACGCGCAATCGAGTCGTTGATTTTCGTCCACAAACGCTGTGTCGGAACGAGCGCGTTTAATTCCATTTCGAGAGCCGAAAACGTCAACGCCGATTCTTCTTCGGATTCAGCCAGCAAACAGGCGCATTCGTCGCACGCCGCGACGTGCCGCGCCACCGTTTCCGTCATCTCGGCGGCGAGTTCGCCGTCTAAAAAGGCTTGCATTGTGCCGATGTCAAAACATTTATCCGTCATAACGTTTTACCTCCGATTTTGCCGTAATGCCTGACAAATTCCTGCCGGGCGCGGGCGACGTAAGTTCCGATGCTGGTTTCGTTCAAGTCAAGACTGCTCGCAATTTCCTTATACGACAAACCCTGTTGTTTCAGCACCAGACAGCTTCGCAGAGGCTCTTTTATCAAACTCAAAGCGCGATGAACTTCTTTAGCGCGCATCCGCTGTTCGTAATCTATTTCGACCGTCGTCTCGCTCACCTCGCTCGTATCTTTGACGTAATTATCTTCGCGCGTGTTCGCTCTCATGTTTCCCCGAACGGCGTTGCGCGCAAGATTAAGCGCGACGCGAATCAGCCACGGACGCAACATCTCTTCGTTAGCGATAGCGTCCAGATTATTGTGCAGCCGCAGAAAAACTTCCTGTGTAACGTCTTCCGCCAGCATCGCGTCCTGCACGACCGAACGAGCGGCGCGAAAAACAGTTCGATGGTGAAGCGTAAAAGCCTCATCAAAAACGATTTTGTCGGTTTTCGCCGCCGTTCCGGTTTCGGACATCGCGTCCATTAACATTTTTACGCTTCCGGTCATTTATTAAAGCAAATCACGCTTTCAAATTAGAGAACACCGCTCGACTTTATTTTGTGACAGTTTTTTCGCCGGGCGCCGAAATCGCAATCATCTCGCCTGCGCTCACGGTTAAAACTTTATAATCTTTGTCCGTTGAAGCAGTTCTTCCGAGAAATTACCCGTCGCCGCCGTGACGAAAAAAGTATAGCTGTTTTCCGCTCCCGACGTAACTTCTTCTAAAGTTTGCAAAGAAATTTTTGCCGTTTCGCCATCACTCGGTTCGATTAACGCCAGACGTTTTAGATTTTCGTTAAGATGCTGCTTTCCGACGCCGAACTCGCCGATTTCATCATCCACAATTAGACGAGATTCGGCTTGCTCTTCGGCGAAATGCGCGAGCAGCGAAGCGGTTAGACTGACCGCCTTTTCAAAACGCTGCGAAACGGGCGAAAGCGCGCTGCCCGACTGTTCGGCTTCGATTCGCTCGCGTAGAGTCAAAGGTTTTTCCGTGTTTTCGTTTGTCAGACGCGTGTCGAAAACGACGGTCACGCGCCGTTCGTCTTCGGCGGAAAATTCGCGGACGATCAAGCGTCTGGCGCGCGCCGTCGCCTTCCAATCCACGCGCCGCAGATCGTCCATCGGCTGATAATCGCGCAGGGCGAGCAAATCCTGTCCCATTCCTTTTTTCCGCGCGACCAGTTTTCCGGCATTGAGCGGCAAATCCGTCGCCGCTTCGTCAACCGGAGCGAGCGGCGGGAAAATTACAATTTCGGCTTCCTGCGCCGAAAGACGGCGCCGATGGCGAAAAAAGCCGAACGGGAATTTGGTCGAAAGCTCGAAGTCTTTGATGATAAAACGTCCGCGACTGTGGAAAATATGTTCCGCCGTGTTTTCCACCGCTGCCAGGCGCGGAACGTGTACGAAATAATCGAGCGTGTGTTTGACGAGCGGCGGACGCGAAAATTTTTCCGCCCAATGCTCGGGCAGAATCTTCTTCACCTCGTCAAACAAAACGGATTTTTCGCGTTCACGTCCGCGCACCTGCGCGACGACGGAAAAGGTCGGAAAAATTCGTTTGCGGTTATGCAGGCTGACGAGAATCGGCGTCGCTTCGCCCGCAAAAATCGTTTCGGGAAAACGCATTTTCACATCGAGTTTTTTCAAACAATAATTTCCGACGACGAATCCGACAACTAAGGACGCGGCGAGAAAAGACAAAACCAGAAACAAAAGATTGTTGCCCGTGTTCCACGCGGAGAAACCGACAATGACGATTAAACCCAAAATAACCGCGCCGCCGACGGTAAACTCGAACGGCAAATTCATCTGCGAGGCTTCCTGGCTTGCCGAACGCGCGAGCGGCGGCACAACGAAAACCAAAATCAGCAGCACGAATACCAAGGAAGCGCCCGCCGCGATTCCCGCCAGACGATTATTTCCTGTCTGGTGCGCGTAAACCGTAACGAACGCCAAAGCCAGACCGCCGAACACCACCGCCAGTCCGAGAATCGAGTTGCGAATGTCGCGAAGGCTGAAGAGTTGTGTAAGATTTCTTAAATCCATCTATTTTTTTCACCGCAAAGACGCAAAGAACACAAAGGTTTTTAGGCTCAAAGTGATTTTCTTATACGCATTCCGATTAAATTTTCTTTGTGTCTTTGCGGTGAAAAGTTTCTTTTATATCGGCACTTGAACTTTAATTAGAATCTCGCGCAAAATCTGTTCGGCGTGCGCGGCTTGCCGTTTCGTTCCGGCTTGTCTGGAATTGACAATCAGGCGGTGCGCAAAGACGGGCAGCACGAGCCGCTTAATGTCGTCGGCGATGCAGTAATCGCGTCCTTCAACGAGCGCAAACGCCTGCGCGGAACGAAATAGCGCGAGCGTTCCGCGCGGGCTGACGCCGAGTTCGAGCGCCTCCGACTCGCGCGTTAGAGCGACGATTCTTAATAAATAATCAATCAAAACTTCGTCCACGCGCACTTCCGACGCCTTGCGCTGCAAATCCGTAACGTCGTCTTGCGACATCACGGCGCGAACGAATTTCAGAGGATTTTCGCGTTCGCGGTCGCGCAGAATTTCTCGCTCGTCCGCCTGGCTCGGATAACCGACGTGCAGACGCAGCATAAACCGGTCGAGCTGCGATTCGGGCAGCGGGTAAGTTCCGTGATGTTCGGTCGGATTCTGCGTGGCGACGACCATAAACGGCAGCGGCAGCGGGCGCGACGTGCCTTCGACCGTAATTTGTTCTTCCGCCATCGCCTCCAAAAGCGCCGACTGCGTTTTCGGCGTGGCGCGGTTGATTTCGTCAGCCAAAACGATGTTCGAGAAAATCGGTCCCGCATTCCATTCAAAATGCCCGCTGCGCTGATTGTAAATCGAAAGCCCGATCACGTCAGAAGGCAAAAGGTCTGAAGTGAACTGAACGCGGTGAAACGACAAATCGAGAGCGCGCGCCAACGCATTGGCAAGCGTCGTTTTACCGATTCCCGGCACGTCTTCGATAAGCAGGTGTCCTTTGGCGAGCAGCGCGACAAGCGCGAGTTTGACCGTTTCCGATTTGCCTTTGATAACGCGCTCAATCTCGCGCTGCAGCAGATTGATTTTCTCGACCGGGTTGAATTCGAGCGTTGCGGGTTTGTTTATCGTTTCAGTTTCGCTGGTTATCCAATCTCTCATTTGTTTTATTCGTATCCGTTATTGCCAAATCCATTCTACAAAATTTGCCTGCTTTTCTGCACGAAAAATAAGTTTATTCGGTTATTAGACTCAATTTCTGTTTGAAAGTTTCGTTTTTATAATTTTCGCCGATAAATTTTGCAACTTGTATATTCGACAATTCGTGTGAGAGAAAATGAAACTGTAAGAAAGAAAAGAGTTGGAATTACATCTCTTGGTCAATGAATCATGGGCGACTGCTAGAGGTTTCTGAATTTAGCTCTAAATCAAACGAATAAAATTTTATTCGTTTCTAATTTTGTGTTATAACATTGATTCGTTGTAGATATTGAAACCTTTTCGTGCCAAAAATCGTGAGATAACGTTCGAGAGGAAATCCGAGAAATTATATGAAAAATACACGCCAAAACTTCAAAAACCAGGAAGGTTTTAACTTGATCGAATTGATGATTGTCATCGCCATCATCGCGCTGCTGATTGGCGTGGGCGTTCCCGCGTGGCAGGGAATGGTTCGAGCCGGCAACGAAACGACGGCGGCGCAAACCGTCAGCACGGTTCGGACTTGTCAAAGCAGTTATGCCGGCAGACATCAGGGAAAATTTGCTCCGACTTTTGCTGAACTCGTCAAAAGCGGCTGTTTGGATGCGGACAAATTTAAAGCCGAGCCGCCCGTCATCAACGGTTACATATTTACAATGAAAGTCGAAGAACCGTCAGGAACGAAACCGGCGTTTTACGCACTGAATGTTGACCCGCAAGTCGCCGACGGCATACAGGCAACGGGAAATCGCCATTTTTATTACGATTCGACACTCGGCGCGGTTAAAACTACCGACGAAAATCGTCCGGCGAAAGCCGAAGACCCTTCGATGTAAGGTTGGACAAATTATCTAACCGACTGTTAGTATTTTACAAAAGTCCGCGCCGACTTAGCTCAGTGGTAGAGCATTCGCTTCACACGCGAGGGGTCAGAAGTTCAAATCTTCTAGTCGGCACCAAATTCAAAAAAAGCAACCTGTAAATTCAGGTTGCTTTTTTGATTGACTACTTATCTTAAAC
>CADCUR010000294.1 GCA_902805935.1 uncultured Pyrinomonadaceae bacterium | reverse complement strand
GTTCTTTTAAGCGTCTGAACTTTACCGCCGATGGGCAGCGCCGTTCTACCGCGCGGGAACGAGTATCTGCCCGTTATACGAAACGAGCCGATTGCTAACATCGGCGGCAGCATTTTGGTTTATCGCGGGCGTTTTGAAGTTCCGCTCGTCGCCGCTTTGAGTCATTATGGACGCGCGCCCGTCAATTAATTGATATGATTCGTTTTGAAGAAGCCGTTATGGACGGAGCAAAGGCAGTCGAACTCGCGCCTGACGACTTGAATGCGCACTACGTTTTGGGGCTTGCTTTGGTTCGCTCAGGACGACGAGACGAAGCGCGCCGCGAATTTGAACGAGCCGTCCGGTTCGCCGCCATCAATCCGCCGATGTTTCGTCGGGTTGAAGAACAAAAGATTCTCGATCATGCTTTAGCTTTTCCGATCATATTGCCGACGATTTTTCCCGAACTGATGACGCCCGGCAGTCCCGCGCCCGGATGCGTTCCCGCGCCGACGAAATAAAGATTTTCGATGTCTTCGCTGCGGTTGTGCGGACGCATATAAGCCGATTGGTAAAGCGTCGGCTCGACCGAGAACGCGCTGCCGAGATAGCTGTTTAAAGTATCCTGAAAATGGAGCGGGTCAATGTGATGTTCGGTCACAATGTGTTTTCGCAAATCGGGCAAATAATTTTCTTCCAGGAATTTATAAATCGTCTGTTTGTAAGGCTCGGCTTGCACTCTCCAATCAATATCGCCGCCCAAGTGCGGAACCGGCGAGAGAACATACCACGAATCACAACCAGCAGGCGCGAGCGATTCGTCGGTCGCTGTCGGGCGGTGCAAATATAGAGAAAAATCTTCGGCTAAGATTTTATTTTTGAAGATGTCTTCTAAAAGTTCTTTGTAGCGCCTTCCCATTATGATTTCGTGGTGCGCGATGTCTTCGTATCGGCGGTTCGTGCCGAAATAGACGACGAACAGCGACATCGAATAAGTTAGATTTTTAACTCGCGCGTCGGTGTATTTTCGGCGAAACTTTTCGGGAATCAGATTTAAATATGTAAATGCTATGTCGGCGTTTGAAACAACCGCGTCGGCTTTTAAGATTTCGCCGGATTTGAGTTTGACGCCGTTCGCTTTTCGGTTTTCGATTGTGATTTCCGCAACTTCGGTTTCAAGAAGAACTTTGCCGCCGATGTCTTTAAATAAATCGCCGAACGCTTTGACCAACGCTCCCGTTCCGCCCATCGCATACCAGACGCCGAATTTTTGTTCGAGTTCGTGAATCATCGCGTAAATCGAAGTCGCCGTGAACGGATTGCCGCCGATCAGGAGCGGGTGAAAGCTGAACGCCTGCTGCAGCCTTTCGTCTTTGAAATACTTTTCGGCGAATTTGACGACGCTTCGATCCGAGCGAAGTTTAATCATTTCGGGAACGACCTTGACCATATCCCAAACGCTCGAAAACGGCTGGTCAATGAGTTCGAAACCGACGCGGTAAATCTCGCCTAAATCTTTTGAAAATCTTTTGTAGCCTTCCACGTCGTCCTCGTTGAATTTGCGGATTTGCCGGAAAAGATTTTCCTTGTCGTCGTCGTAATTGAAAACCGCGCCGTCGGGAAAACGGATGTTATAAAACGGATTTATCTTGACGAGGTTAACGTAATCCGCGGCGCGTCGTCCGGCGAGTTCAAAAATCTCTTCGATGAGCCACGGCGCGGTGATAATCGTCGGACCGCCGTCGAACTTAAAACCGTCCTGCTCATAAACGTAAGCGCGCCCGCCGAGTTTGTCGCGTTTCTCAACGATTGTTACCTGATGACCCTGTGCCTGGAGACGGCACGCCGCCGCGAGTCCGCCGAAACCGCTGCCGATGACAATAATTTTCATTTTATTTTGTGCAATTAAATTCTTTGAATTTAGCTTAAAGAATTCTTTGCAGAATGTGCAAATGCTTCGCGCGCGATTTGATTCGATTCGGGCGACGTCGGTTTCGACGCTTCTCTCGACGAAATCCGAGTCGCGCTTTTGTTTTTAGCCTTGATTGACAAAGGCAATGCCATTAAAATCAAATTAACGATAATCTACCAGGTTTATGCGGGCGAGTTTTTGCCGCGAGTAACTTTTAAACGCGCAGAAGCATCAGTAAAAGAGATGAAACGCTCGGCTTTCGCCTGAAGAGTTCCAAGCAAACCTTTTCAGCCAAAGATTCGGACGAAACAATCCAAAAGGTTTTATGCTAAAGAAATTAGAAATTTACAAATACGGTTTACTGCTCATCGGTTCTATGTTTCTGGCGTTTTCTGCCTCCGCGCAGGATTTAGGCAGCAGCAGCGGGCTGTTCAGTAATCCGAAAACGAAAACGACCTCTCCTAAAACGCCGGCAAGAAAAAACGCGCCGGAACGGAAAAGCCCGATTGCGACGCGCGGAAAAAATACGCGCAATGCCGCGCGACCGAAAGCCGTTAGTAGAACGTCGTCATCAGGCGTAGAAATTTCTAAATCGCCTGGAAAAAGCGGTATTATTACGGTCGGCGACAAAACGAACGGAGATTTCGACGGACTTTTCGAGCGGGCGATTGACGAAGGGAACGCTGCACGTAATCGGCGGCAATACGCAAAAGCCGAAGTGGCTTATCTTCACGCTCGGAGTTTTAATGCGAAAGATTCACGCGCCGTTTACGGTTTGGGAAATGTCTACAGCGACCAGCAGCGCTGGGGGGAAGCCGAACGCGCTTACCGAACGGCGATTCAAATCGAACCGGCGGCACCCGAGGCGTATATCGCTTTGAGTTTTGTCTTGACGCAGCCGATTGTCGGCGAAAATTTGTCCGCCCGTTACACCGACGCGCAAAAATACGCCAGGCGCGCTGTTGCCATAGACCCGCGCAATGCTTTCGCATACGACCAGCTCGGCGTATCGCTCGAACTTGGCGGCAAAGTTTCGACGGAAACGCAACAGGCTTACCGCAAGGCAATCGAACTAGAACCGACGTTCGCTCTCGCCTACGCGCACTTAGGCAGACTTTTGCGAAAAACCGGCGCGGCTGACGAGTCATCTGCCGCCTACCTGAATGCGATCAAGTATTCGACGGACGCGCCGACGATGGTTCGCGTCGCCGACGTGATGCAGTCGCAGCAGATGTATCTCGAATCAGAAAAGCTTCTGCGCCGCGCGCTTGCCGCCGACGAGAAAAATTCGGCGGCGCTTTTGTTGCTCGGACGCGCGCTTTCGACGCGCGGCAAATTTGATGAAGCCGAAAAGATTTTGCAGACAGCGGCGGAAGTCAGCCCGGACAGTTTTGATTCCTACACGCTGCTCGGCTCGCTGGCGGCGCGGCGTGAGCGATTTGACGAGGCGGAAAAATACTTGATGCAAGCCGCGAGTCTGGCATCACCGAACGAGAAAAAACGTCTGGCGCAAGAATTCGAAGCGGTCGGCGACGGGTTGGCGCGCGCTGGAAAAAACGCTGACGCCGCCCGCGTTTTCCGGCAAGCCGTCGCGCTCGACAAGAAAAAAACCGTTCTGGCTGATAAATTAAACAAAGCGCAGGCAAATTAAAAAGAGTTGATTTTTTACTTGTCGTTTTCCATCTGTAACCTTCTGTCGCAACGCGATTTATTACAACGACCGATGAAAGTAGGAAAAACCAAAACTGTCCTCGACGCATTTTCAAATAAACGTTTGTTCGGCGCTTTATTTCTAAGACGGATTCTTTAGCGAAACGACGGTTGCGAGGGTTAATAACACGATGCTTTATTGTCCGAAATGTCAGCAAACATACGAAACAGACGGTCAGAGGTTTTGTCTGAACGACAACGAGAGACTGCTGCCCGCGCCGTCTGCCGGTGACTCCGCCAGTCAAACGGGCGGCGTTTTTATGACTATCTTAAAACGTAAAGCCGAAGATACGGGCGACAAATCTTTCTCTGTTCAGCAAATTTCTCAAACGGGTTTCGAGCCGCCGTCTTCGAGCAAAATTTTTAGGTCTGAAACAGAATCCGAATCCGATTTAGAGATCGAATCGGCGTCGGCGAAAATTTTCGACCCGGCGCCGATTTTCGACCCGTATTTTGAAGAGCAGGCGGACGCGCCCGCTGCCAACGTGCTGCCGCGGCTTGTCAAACCCGACGAAATTCCGTCCGGTCAAGCGCGGCTTGGCAACCGGAAAGAAATCGCGCCAAACAGCCGAGAAGCCGAAAAAGCGGCTGCCGCTGCTTCCGCCGGCGCAGCGAGTCGCACGACGCCGCTGGTTCGGGAAACAAATCAAACGGCGCTCGGTGCCAAGAGAGAGAAAAATTCGTTGCGGAAAATAACCGCACGCCAAAGGCGAAACGAAACGAGTCCGAGCCGAATCGCCTTGCCGATTTTGAGCGCGGCGGTTTTGCTCGCCGCGCTGCTGGGCGTCTGGTATTATTTTACAAATCCTGCAGGCGAAAACGTCAATCAAAACGGGGCGGTTTCAAACGCTGCGCTCAGCGACGAAATCGCTGCCAATACCGCGCCGCCGAAAGAAGCTGAGGCGCCGCCGGCGCGTTCGATTTCGCCGCCCCCGGGCAGTCTTTATTTTCAAAACAGCAAAACGAATTTAAAGGGCGAGGCGGTAAAAAATTACCTCGGCTTCTCGCTTTATTACCCGAATCATTGGCGTCTGAATGAAGCCGGAAATAATTTTCTCGACGTATCGAAAAATGCCGATAATAATTTGCCGGTCGAGCAGATGCTCGTCAGCTATTATGACAGCCGCGGAACTTATCAAGCGGACGAAAAAAAATTCCCCGCGCAGGTCAAAGAAACCAACCGAACTTTGACCAAAATTCTGCCGAATTATCAGGTCGTTTCCGAAGGTAAAAGAACGATCAACAACGGATGGCAAGCCTACGAAATCAAATTTCAAGGCACGGGTAAAACAGCCCGCGGCGAAGAAGTTACGATTTGGGGCAGACGGCTTTTTATTCCGGCGGCGATTGACGGAATGAAAAACGGCTACGTCGTGACGATGCTGGCAACTTCGCTTTCAAACGATGTCAAAAGCGTCGAAGATGTCGGCGTGAAAGGCGAGCTGGCGGCGATTTTAGAAACCTTCGAGCCGAACCAAAATTTACAGTGAAAATCGCGTTCGCCCTCTTTAGCGGGAAACGGCAATGAAATTTAACTAAAGATTAAATCAGCGATTAAAGGTTCCGAAAATTTTAATCAATGCGTTGTTTTTCCGCACCGGCAGATGCGCGAGATTTTAAATTCAGGTAGTTTTAATGCTAATGTTTTTCATATCCGTCGCGTAAACTTTCGCTTTCGCTGCGGCTGCAAGATATTAGTTGAGAGGTTTTAATGAAAAATACATTCACGAATTTAGTTTTGTTCGCCGTTTTGACTGTCGCATTTTCGAGTTTAACGGCTTGCAGCACGGCAAGCACCGAGAAAAAAGGCGCGGTTATCGAGGTCGCGCCGAACGCTTCAAATGTCGCGGTCGTCTCAAACGGCGCCGGCGCCGCTGTTGATATCAAAGATTCAAATTTCCCGCCCGTGCCGTCCGGTTTATATCAAGCGCAAATTAAGGATTTAGAAGGCAATTTATACAAACTTGAAGATAAAAAAGGCAAAGTCGTGCTGGTTAATCTGTGGGCGATTTGGTGCGGACCGTGCATCGCCGAGATGCCGCATTTGAGAGAGATGCAAGAGAAATATCGAGACAAAAACTTTGAAGTTCTCGGACTAAACACCGGCGATGACAACGGCGACACCGAATCGGTCGAAAATATCAAAGCCTTTGTCGAAGATAAAAAACTGAATTACCCGATTGGTTACGCCGACGAAAAATTTTTCAGCGAGATGCTAAGAGTTACTCGGATGGGAGGCATTCCGCAATCCATTCTCATTAACCGCGACGGCAAAATGACCGGCATTTTCAAAGGCGGCGGTCAGCGCGTCATCAACGAAATGAAACAGAGCGTTGAGAAATTGATGAATGAATAAAATTGCTTAAATCCAAAGTCCGAAGTCGGGTATGGTTTCCGACTTCGGACTTTGGATTTAAGCTAGACTTGAGAAAGTATTTTCGGCTCGACCAAAATCGTTTTGAAACTCGACAAACTCACCAAACCCGCGCCCGCGCCCTTCGGTTTATTCACAAATTTTTTTGGCGTGTAATGCACCGCGACCTTCGGCTGTTCTTTGGCGCGGCTGAAAAACGCCGCCATCTGCGCGGCTTCGAGCAAAGTGCGGTGCGGAATTTCAGCGCGGTTCGGATTTTTTACGACAACGTGCGAGCCTGGGTAATCAGCCGCGTGCAGCCATAAATCCGAAGATTTGGCGACGCGAAAGGTTAAAAAGTCGTTATCCTTCGAGCCTTTTCCGACGAGAATTTCAAAACCGTCCGATGAATTGTAACGCCGCGCGCCCGTAAAACTTTCGGTTTGTTTAACTTTGGATTTCGTCGGCTTCGCTTCAATTTTGTCGCCCGTTAAGTCTGACAAAAATTGTTCGTCTTTTTCACCAATCGCCGCTTCGAGATTTTCTTTTTGCAGCTTTAAATCCGAAATCTGAAATTCTAAATCCTTCAATCGTTTGGAAAGTTCCACTTGCGCGTTTCGCGCTTTCGTATAGCGCTTAAAAAATTTCTCGGCGGCTTCGGTCAACGAGTCGTTTTCGTCAACTTTGACCGCTACCGTCGGCGTGTTTTCATCGTAAAAATCCGTCACCAAAATCACGTCGTCCCGGCGCGTCGCCGTTGCGACATTGGCGAGCAACAAATCGCCGAAGCGTTTCCACATCACGGCATCGCCGTGATTTTCCAAATCTTGATTTAATTTTTTAACGAGTTTTTCGCGCTTTGAGATTTCCGCTTTTATTTTGCTCCGCGCCGCGTTCGCCTTTGCTAAAAAATTTCTCTCCGCCTCCAGATTCGTAAAATGCGCGTCCAAACTTTCTGACAAACTGGCGTATTCGCCCTGCGAGAAAATCTCCGCGTCTCCTCCGCGTCGTCTCTGCGTCTCCTCGTCCCGAATCGGCGGCGCGTAACGCGAAGCGATCTCCTGACCTGCGCCGTAGGTTTCGCGGCAAGAGTCGAGTATAAAATCGTTTTTATCAAGCAGAAAAAGATTTGCCGAGCGACCGGTCAATTGAACGACAAGAGCGTAATTTTTCGTCTCTCCGAGTTCATCTACGGCTGAAAACACAAAGCGCAAAATGCGTTCGTCGGCTAATTTTTCGATTGTTTCTAAAACGGCGTTCGCCAGATGTTTTCGCAGAAACACCACGAAGCCGGTCGAATTTTTCGATTGTTTTTCTAAATCACGAACGCGCCGCTCGATTAAATAAATGCGCGGTGCGGACGGGTCAACGCTTACGAAAAGATAACGCGAGTCATTCAGGCGAAAATCAATCGCCAACTGAAATTTGGCGAGGGCAAAAATTTTGCCGAACTTGCGCCCGATTAAAACAGGCGCGAGTTCGGCGCAAATTTTTTCGATGGTTTTTTCGTTCACGCTATTAGTTTAAAGCCCAGAGTCCAAAGTCCGAAATCAGTTGTGCAAGACTTTGGACTTTGGACTCTGGGCTTGGGACTTGAATTATTCTTTAACGATAATCGTCCCCGAAACAAGGTCGTGAACGGCGCGTTTGTCCTCATTAAACGGCAGGGTTAAAAATCCGATTCCGCCGAGCGCGAGCGTCAGCAGATAAACCGCCGAGCTAACCGCCGCCTGATGAAAAGTCGGGTAATCTTCGTTTTCGATGTCAACGATTTCCAATGAAAAAAGCCGCATTCCGAAAGTTCTGCCGTAAAGCCCGACGGAAAGCGTCAGGTAAACGAACATCACAACGGCGCAGGTGGCGAGAAAAGCGAAAAGTCCGGCAATCGAAAACCAACTGTCGCCCAAAATCATAAATGGCGAAAGCAGCAGCAAACTCGCAAACGAACCGATAATAAAATCGAACAGCCCGGCGTTAAAGCGCATTGCAAACGGAGCGCAATCATCGAAAAATTCCTCGACTTCTATTTCCTGCTCTTCGATGACTTCGACGGTTTCGGCGAGCTTAATTTCGCCTGCGGCAGCTTCGACGGTTTCCAGAGTTTTAATTTCGGTTTTTGGCTCCGCTTCAACCGGCGTTTTCACGTTGTCAAAAATGAGCGGACGGCTTTCAAAGCTCGTCGCTGCCGGAGCGGTTTTTGGAAGCGGCGGCAATTTGTTTGTGTCGAGTTTTTCTTTTTCCGTGCGCAGCGACGAGGCGAGTTTTGGTTTGGCGAACGTGCCGGCGACCGCAGCATTCGTTTCGGCGGGTTTAGAGGGCGCGTCGTTCGTTTTTGCCGCGATGTGAAAAGGATAATTTTTATTCGCTTTTGCCGGCGGCGCGGCAGGCGCGGACGGCGGTTTTTCATCGTCGAGGAATTGCTGCCGCGATTTTTCGATGCGTTCGAGCGCGCTGTTTAGAGTCTGATTCCTGTGTTGAAAAGTTTTCGGTTCGCTTGCCGTTTCCGCTTTCAATGCGGTCGCGCCGCTGGTGATAAGCTGCGCTCTCTGCGGCGGCGCGATTGCCGTTTCCGTGTTCGTCGCTACCTCGCGTTCCTGACGCTGACGAACGACGTTCTGTAGCTGCAGACGCCATTCGGGAACCGCCGCGTTTTTGCTGTGAAACTCGACCAGAGTCGGACTCGTCGGTTTTGGAGCGACTTCTGCCGCTGTTTTCGGCGCGTCCGGCTGTTGCGGCGCGGCGGGTTTAGCTGATTGAGGCGTTTTGTTTGGCATCATTTTATTTCCCTTCAATTGAAAGTCGAACGGCTTGGCGGCATTAACGGAAATTTTTCCGACGAGTTCTTGACGAACCGAGTCATTGATCATCGCGCCGCAGCTCGGACAAATTGATAACGTAACGGCGTTGTTTCGATTGCAAACAGAACAGTTCATAATAATGAAAAGATTGAAAATTCAGAAAGTTTTTCTGCAGGATTAGAGAACTCAAAGAAATGAAAAACTGAGTGGATATTATCAGAAATTACTTTAAGCCGTCAATAGTAAAGTTAAGAAAGATTTAAGATTTTCGCTTCTCGATTCGAGCGACGAAAAATCCCGTAAAACGGTTTGACGGCTAAAAACAAAGATTGTTTTCTACAAAGGCTTTCGACCGGCGAAACCCGTTTCCGGTTCGTGCCACCATTGGATACATTCCTTTTCGCCGAGCTGCCAGCAAAGTAAAATCATCTGCCCGTTTCTTAAAGAAGGAAAATCAATCAAGCCGCGCGAGTAATCTTTAAGCTGCACGCCGATTTCGTATAACTCGGTGGTTAGCTTGCCGATTTTATAGAGCGATTTGACGTAATTTGTGCCGCCCGCCAAACCGCCGCCGCCGGATTCGACTCCCGCCGTCGCCGCCAGTTTTACCGGTTCACGAAAAGACGCGTTGTTTTTATACCGCGCCTTTATCTCTTCGAGTTTCGGACGAATAACGGGCAACAAATCGTTGGCTTCTTCAACGGTGAAAAGTTTCATTGAAAATCGTAAAAATTCCTTATCTTTCGTCTCGAACGCGCACCAAGCCCGAATAATCTTCGGTTTCGTCTTCGGCAAACGGCGGCTCGAACCGAATTTTGCCCGCGACCGGCGGAAAATTTTTATCCGCTTGTCCTCCTCCTGTTCCTCCGCGCATAACCGCAGGCGGCGGCAACTCTTCCGGCGGAACGAAAGACGGAATATCATATTGCCCGCTTTGCGAAACGTCTTTACGGACGAGTTCGGCAATGTCGCCCAAATCTATGAAGAAATCGGCGACATCAATAAGGCGCGGCGCGGTGTTCGAGCGAAAACCGGCGACCTCGACGCGGCAGCCTTTGTAGGCGATAGCGTTCAGAGCGTAAACAAAATCTTCATCGCCCGAAACAAGCACCGCCGTATCGTAACGTCCCGCGAGACTCAACATATCAACCGCGATCTCCACATCGAGATTCGCCTTTCGCGTGCCGTCGTAAAATGTTTTCAGCTCCTTCTGAACGACGCGAAAACCGTTGCGCCGCATCCACAGCAGAAAACCCTGCTGACGTTCGGCGCCCGCGTCAACGCCGGTGTAAAAAAAAGCGCGCAGCAGCCGTCCGTCGCCGAGCAGAAGGCGCAGAAGTTTGTTGTAATCAATGTCTATATTATGAAAACGCGCGGCGTGAAAAAGATTGTTGCCGTCAATAAAAACCGCGACGCGACCGCGATGCCCGAACTGCCAGGACGAATTGGCAGACATGTCAAACTGCATTTCTTAAAAGACCTTCTTATACTATAAATTTTAAAATAAATCGAAGGCTGGCTAACGCAAAAAACCGACGGGAAATTGGTCTAAAATCGAATATTTGAAAATCTAAAAAAGTTACGTTGGAAATTAGTTTATAATTTACAATTGATAATTGGATTTGAAATTACCGTTCGTCGTAAATAGTGTTTTTATGTAAACTGTCAGCGAAACCGTCTGCCCTTAAAGTTAACCGCAATCGAATAAAATAAGTATTTATAGTTTGCCTTTTTAGCCGCCGCGCGGTCAAGCGAAACTTTTGTCGAAACGCTCGTTCGGCAAATGTATAATTGTAAAAGTATGGATAGAAACGATCCGGGCGAATGGCTCAAAAATTTGCCGCTGCAAACCGAAGACATCCGTTTCAAACCGGAAGAAATGGTCGCCTGCACGAAATGCAAGAGAGCGAATCCGCCAAACCGTATAAAGTGTTTTTACTGCGGCGGCGAACTTGTCTTGACGGACGCGCAAAGTCAGTCTCTGAAATTGAATTTGCGAAAACTGGAAAATTGGGAGAAAGGGTTTAATGTGATTTTCCTACCGAGTTCGCAAGTTTTCGACGAAGCGAAAACGACAAACATCGCCGAATTTTTGAAAACGGAAAAAGAAGTTCTGCGCCGAATAATCGCGTCGAAAAATCCTCTGCCGGTGCTTCGCGCCGAATCGGAAAGGGAAGCTGCAATTGTTGAGGCGCGCCTGCGCGAGTTCGGAGTAGAAACTTTTATTTTAAGCGACGAAGAGTTAGCGGTTGACCGGACGACGCAGCGGTTGCGCGGCATTGAATTTTACGACGACCGATTAGTTTTGATATTTTTTAATCACGAGGAAACAATTGAAATTTCATCCAGCGATTTGGCTTTAATCGTCACGGGCGCGGTGTTCGAGCGGCGAATCGAAGCGACGGAAAAATATAGTAAAAGAGGCGAAAATGTAATTTTGAACCAGAGCGAAACCGTGTCCGACGAAACTTTGATTGACGTTTACAGTCGCGCGAATTGTCTCGGATTCAGAATTTACGCCAAGGGTTTCGATTTTTCGTGTCTCGCCGTTGAGAAAGAAATGACAGCCAAGGACAATATCAAAAAACTCGCCGAAAAGCTGCGCCGTTTTGCGCCCGGCGCGAAATTCGTTGACGACTACGTGCCGAACCGAAGCCTTTTGGCAAATGTCTGGGAAGTCGAACAAAAAACCGCTTCGCAGGGTTTGCAGCGACAGAGTTTCGGAAGATTCAGCTTGGGAAACCTGACGACGGTAAATAACATGGCACAGTTTACAAAGTATTCGCGTCTGCAATGGCATTTGTTATGAAAAAGTCCAAAGTCCAAAACTCTAAGTCTCAAGTCCAAAGTTCGAAGTTCAAAGCCGGGCGGAGTTTTAATTCTCAGAGTTCGGATTACAAATCGAAGACCGAACAATCGGGAAATATAATTTTCGGAGTTTTGCCTGTTTTAGAAGCGTTACGCGCCGCAAATCGGCGCATCGAAAAAATCGTCGTCGCCGACGGCGCGCAGGAAAAACGGCTCGCCGAAATTTTGTTTCTGGCGAGAGAAAACGGCGTCAGGTTTGAAAAAACGCCCAGGGAAAATTTAGCGCAATACGTCGAAAGCGGAGCGAATCATCAAGGCGTCATCGCCTTGGTCGCGGCGGCTGATTATTATCCGACCGACGAGCTTTTAGAGGAAATTTACCGAAAAATAGAAGCGGGCGAGAAACCTTTAATAGTAATTTTAGACGGTGTGGAAGACCCGCGAAATTTGGGCGCGATTCTTCGCACCGTCGAATGCGCGGGCGCGGACGGCGTGTTTATTCCAGAACGCCGCGCCGTCGGTTTGACCGAAATCGTCGCTAAATCGGCGGCGGGCGCGACCGAATACGTCAAAGTCGCCAAGGTAACGAACCTCAATCGCTTGATTGACCGATTAAAAGAGCATAACATTTGGGTTATCGGAACGAGCGGCGCAGCCGAAACCAATTATACGGATTGGGATTTCAATGTGCCGTGCGCTCTGATTTTAGGCGGCGAAGGAAAAGGCTTGCACCGCCTGACGGCGGAAAAATGCGACGCGCTGGTGAAAATTCCGATGCGCGGACAAATAGAATCGTTGAACGTTTCGGTCGCCTGCGGCGTTATACTTTTTGAAGCGACACGACAAAGGAAAATTTGAGACTTACGAACAAAAAATATTCGTAATTCGTAATTGAATATTATGTTTTGTCCAAAATGTGGAGTGAAAAACCCGGAGGCGGGAAAATTTTGTCGCAGTTGCGGAACGGATTTGAGTCAGGTTTCCGACGTTTTATCTGGCAAATCAAGCAATGAAATGCCGGGCTTCGGAATGATGATTCAACCCATCCAACCGGTGCAGCCGATAAATTTACTGAATAGAAGGGGCAGACCCGTCAATTTGGAAGGTGTGTTGTCCACGCTTTTCACCGGTTTCGCGTTTTTGGTAATCTCAATAATTCTAGGGGTTACGGGAATGGCAGGCGGACGGCATTGGTGGTTTTGGCTTCTCATTCCAGCGTTTACGATGCTTGGCACGGGCGTCGCTCAGTATATTCAACTCAAAAAAAACGAGCAGAAATTCATTCCGAACTCCGAACAGCCGGAAACCGCTAAATCTTTCAACCAAACTACAAACGCCAGCCTTCCGCCAATCCAAACCGATTACGCCGCAACAGCGCCCGGATCGCGGTATAAAACCGGCGATCTTGTCCCGCCGAGCGTCGCCGAAGGAACAACCAGACATCTGGAAATGAATTCGGAAGGCGAGACGATGACTTTGCCCAAAAAATAAATCGCCGAAGCGACACGAAGATTTCACCGATTTATTTTCTTCGTGTCTTTTTAAGGTGTCGCTTTAGCGGACAATTTATTTTCTCGTTAAAACTCGCGCATTACCCGCATTGCCGCTCGCATCGAATACGCGCAAAGTAACGGCGTATTCGCCCGCATTCTTCAAAGGAATTTCCAAAGTATAACGCTCGCGCTGTCCGTCTGAGATGCCGTCGTCGGCGTAAACTTCCAACCATTCGCCGCCATTGACGCTGTATTCGGCTTTTTGCAGATGACTCGACGAATCACTGGCTTCGAAAACGACGCGCGTTTTGTCGCCGGTATTTTGCGGCGAACCGACGGCGGCGACCGTCGGCGCGGAATTGTCAACGTCAACCGGCTCGCTCGTTCGTTCGCCCGAGAGACTTTGCGCCGACGGATTCGACGGCGCATCGTTCGCCGTGATTTTGAAAACGTAACGTCCGTCCGCCAAAGCCAGACCGTCAATCGTCAAAAAATTTTCGCGCAACTCGTCGCGCAGCAATTTAAATTCGGTTTCGCCGACTTCACGGTAATAAACGGCGTATTTCAAACGGTCGCCGTTGCGGTCTTCCGCCGTCCATTGCAGCGCGCGCGCCGCGCGTTGATAAACTCGGCGCGGCGGAATGCCCGTGACAGGCGGCAGACCGAAAACCGCCGGGTCAAGGCCGGAGTTTTCGATGTTCGGGTCAATCTGAATCGGCGGATTGGCAATCAAACCGACGTTGGTCGGCAGAACTTGAATCGAAAGAATTTCGGGCGCGATGTTTCTGGGCAGATACGCGACGCTGACTTCGCTTAAAGTCGCCGAATTTTTCAGAATGGCTCGCCATTGCAAAAACCTCGCCGTCGGGCTTGCCACTTGCGCTCCTTTCGAGTCGGCGTAATCTGCGCTCCAATCGCTCCACGTTTCGTTCGGCTTTTCCGTATTACCGCTTCTCGTTTGCAGGATGACGCTGCCGTTTGAACGCCACCAGATTCTGCCCCACGCCGCGCTCGTTCTGGCGTTCAGAACAGAAGACTCGTAAGTTCCTTCGGCGACGGTTTCCGTGCCGAAACGGTAAAGTTTGCCTTGATTGCTCGACGTGGCGAACATTTGATTGCCGCGCGTTTGAATTGTCGAAATCTGTCCTTCGTTTGATTGCAGCAGAAGCGTTTCTCGACCGTCGTCAGTAATTGAAAAAATGCGTCCTTTGTCGGAAGTCCCCAAAATTACGCCGTCGCCGTTCGGATTTGCCCGGATAGAAAAACCGACGACGGTCGGCGAATTCCAAATAATATCGCTGCCGCCAGGCGTGATGCGGTAAATCACCGTTTTCGCCGCCGTTAAATCGTAACGGCTTTTCGGCAGCGGCTCCGGCGTAACCGACGCAATCGGCTCGACCGGCACGGTCAGGTTCTCGGTTGTTGTAGCCGCTGTCAAAGCAGCTGCCGATTTCGGAGTCGAAGTCGTTTCGCTCAACGCCAGCGCGTAAATCTCATCGTTGCTGCCGACGGCGATTTGATGAATTTCGCGCAGCGGCGCGTCGAGCAGCGCAAACGGTTTGCCGTCCGTCGCTGCAAAGCGCAAAACCAAACCGCTGCCGTCGGTTCCCGCGTAAAGATTTCCTTGTTTGTCGGCTGCCAGCGAAATAATATGCGTTTCGCTGGTATCGAACAGAAGGGAAGTTTCGGGTTTCGCGTTCGCCTGTCTGACGCGATAAATTTTTCCGTTCTCGCCTGTTCCGACTGCCAAACTTCCGTCGCCTAAAACTGCCAAAGACCAGATGTATTTTTCTTTCGGCTCGAAGAAAACTTCCGGCGCTGCGTTCGCCGTCAATCGGTAAACTTTTCCGTCAGGCGAAGTTCCGGCAAACAGTTCGCCGCCTGCGCCGATTGCCAAAGCCGAGACGTTTAGTTCATTCGTGTCGGCGAAAATCGCGCCTTTGCCATTTCCGTCAACGCGGTAAATTCTGCCGTCGCTGCCCGTTCCCAAAAAGACGTTGCCCGAAGCGTCAATCGCGCTCGACCAAACGTATGGCTGTTCGGTTTTGAAAACTTCCGAGAGCTTCGGCGCGAGCGTAATCGCGCCCGCGTCGGTTATCGAAACGCCTCTCGCGTCGCCTTTTAACCATTCGCCGCGTGAACTGATTGACCAAATCGCCGGTTCGCTCGCCTGCAGATTGAGCGCGCAGAAAAGCCCGACTAAAACAAAACTGATGTATTTTTTCATTAGATATTGACAGGTTTTTTCGCTAGATAAACTAAACTTTCTTCGCGGTTGAAAATTCCGACGCCTCTTCGTGCGAAACCGATTTTTTCCAGAACTTTTTGTGAAGCGACATTTTCCAAATCAGTCAACGCGATTATTTCACGAAAATCCAAATTCTCGAAGCCGTATTTCAAACACGCTCCAGCCGCTTTTGATAATCGGTCGTCCGGCGCGTAAATTCGTTCGTCTGTTCGATGGTTTCGTAGGGTTTTCCCGCGCCGGTATATTCATCACTTCCGCGTCAGCGCAAACTTTAAATAATAATTCGGGCGCGTCCGCAAGCGCCTAGGTTCGCAAAATCAAGCGTCGGGTTTCGATAATTTTCATAAGTCAAACGCCGACGTATTTCGCGTAAACCGAACGTGCGATTGCAGCGTCGTCAGTTCCGCGAACGATAGCGCGGGCGTCCCTGAAAACCGTTAATTCGTATTCGCCGACGATTAGACGCACGAGGTATTCGTTTTGTTTCACGTTGCCGAGATTTTGCAACTTAACGGCGAGCGTCGCTAAATCAATTTGCGCGCGGTTCGGCGGCGAAATCTGCACGGCGTTGCGCCCGCACAAAACGGCGGAAAATTCCGTATTTTCGACCTCAAGAAATTCGTAGTTTCTTTTGCCGCAAGTTGCGCAATCAGCGTTCGGCGCGCCCAATTTTATTTTCCTCCAATCGTTGCGCCAAACGTCAATCTGCATTAAAGTTCCGTGCAGATTAGCGAAATTGCCCGTTAAGATTTTCAACGCTTCGGTCATTTGAATCGCCGAAACCGAATTGATAATCGGCTGAATCACGCCTACCGTATCGCACGTCGGCGCGCTTCCCGCGCCGGGCATTTCCTCGAAAATGCAGCGCAAACACGGCGACTCAAACGGGCGAATTGTCATCGTCGCGCCGTAAGCAGAAACCGCTGCGCCATAAATCCAAATTTTGTTGTGTTTCACGCAAGCATCGTTTATCAGATAGCGCGTTTGAAAATTGTCCGTGCCGTCAAGAATCAAATCGCAATCTTTGATAAGACTTTCGATGTTTGAATAATTCACGTCGGCGACAATCGCTTCGATTTCAATTTCGGAGTTGATTTGCGCTAAACGATTTTTCGCCGCAATCGCTTTCGGTAACCTGCTTTCCGCGTCTGCCTCGGAAAACAAAGTTTGTCTTTGGAGATTGGTGAATTCAACGAAATCACGGTCAACGATGCGCGTAAATCCAACGCCCGCGCGAGCTAAAGTTTCAGCGTGAGCGCAGCCGAGCGCGCCGCAGCCGACAATCAGAACGCGGGAATTGAGAAGGTTTTCCTGCCCCGTTTGACCGATTTCGGAAAATAAAATTTGGCGGCTGTAGCGTTCGTTTATCACTGCAAAAAATTACCGGCGGCAGCATTTGAAATTTGATTGTAACTGAAAAAACGAATAATCAGAATCGTAGTCTGCTAAGCGCGGCGCGGCTCATTTCCTGCATCGGCGCGTCGAGCGTCGTCCAGATTAGAAATTGTTCCATCGCCTGCGCGACCAGCATCGCCAATCCGCTGACGGTCGGCACGGCGGCGCTTTTCGCTTCGCGCAGCAGGCGCGTTTCAAACGGGTTATAAATTAAATCGTAAACAAGATGCGCGTTTTTTATCTGCGCGGCGGTCGCGGGCGTTTCGTTTTCGAGTTCGCCGACGGTTCCGAGAGGCGTCGCGTTGACAACGACATCAAACGAGTTGAAATTTGAAGTTTCAATTTTCAGTTCGGCTAAAGACACATCGAATTCATCGGCTAAGATTTTCGCTTTTTCGGTATCACGCGCGTAAATCGTCACTTTCGCCGCTTCGCCCCGGAGCGCGTAAACGCACGCCCGCGCCGCGCCGCCGCTGCCGATAACCGCTACGTTTACATTTTTCAAATCGCCGTAAACGTTTTTCAGCGGTTCGATAAAACCCCGCGCGTCGGTATTATAGCCGTGAAGTTCATCGCCGACGATTTTTATCGTGTTGACGGCGCCGATTTTTCGGGCGGTTTCGTCCACCCAATCGAGATGTTTGATAATCGCCCGCTTGTGCGGAATCGTGACGGAAAAGCCTTTGAGATTCAATTCGATTTCGCGCGTTTCGGGTCTGACGAATTGCTTGATAAATTCGTCGAGATTTTTCACTTGAAACGGAACGAAAACAGCATTGAGATTGTGAAATTTGAAAGCCGCGTTGTGCATATACGGCGACATCGAATAACTCGTGTTGCCGCCGATAATGCCGTAAACTTCCGTCTGCTCGTCGAGTTCACGGGCGCGATAAGTTTCGATTAAATCTGCGACGGGAATTTGTCCGGGCGCGGTTTCGCCGCCCGATTCAAGCGCGGCATAAGTCATAAACGCGCCGTGCGCCAAACCCAAAATCCGCGTCCATTTTCCGGCTTCGCCCATTGCGATTGGAATGATTTGTTTGTTTTCGCTTTTTGCTTTTTCGAGTAATTTCCAAACGGCGATTGAAGCGGCGATGTCATCGGCTTGAACGGCAATTTTCAAAACATCGGCGTTTGTCGTTTTCAGTCTATTGTAAATTTCATAA
>CADCUR010000293.1 GCA_902805935.1 uncultured Pyrinomonadaceae bacterium | reverse complement strand
ATCCGCTGCGACCGATTCAATCAGATGACAAACTGAAGTTCCGTTCGGCATCGAATCCTTTAAATTACTCCAATCGCCCAGCGACTTTTCCATTTTCGTTTGGAGTTTACACAATTCTTTTATTCGGCGGTTATTTTCTTCGATGCGGCGCACGATAATTTCACGAACCATCGGGCTGGGCGATTTTCCGTGCGCGGCGCGTTCGAGAATCTGGGTGATTTCCGCCAAGGTGAAACCAAGTTCTTTCGCCGCCATGATAAAGCGCAGACGAGTCGCATCTACCGGCTGATAAACTTTGTAATTGTTCCGCGAATTCCGCGACGGCTCAAGCAGTCCGATGCGCGTGTAATGACGAATCGTGTAAAGCGGAACGTCGGTTTCTTTGGCTAAAACATTTGGCGGTCATCATAATTTTTTCCGATTGAAAAATACCCTGCTTCAAACGGACTGGAGTTTTCAGTTTAACGAAAAGTTAAATTGACGGGTTATTTCGCCCACTGCGTTTTCCAATTTTGCATTTGTTTGATTTCGGCTTCCTGCGAACTGACAATTTGATTCGCCAGCGTTTTAATTTCGGCGTGTTCGGCTTTCGCTAACGCTTCGCGCGCCATCACGATAGCGCCTTCGTGATGCGGAATCATTTGGTTGACGAATTCCAAATCAAACGCCGTGCCGGTCGCCGAATTCATTTTCGTCATATCCATTCCGCGCATCGAGTCAGCCATTCCAGCCATTTCCATATTCAGGGCGGAAGGTCGTCCGGCAAACCACTGTTCGCGCCAGCGTTTCATCTCGCCGATTTCACCGGCTTGATCGGCGACGATTTTGGTGGCGAAAGTTTTCAACTCGGCGTTCTGCGTTTTCATTTCCGCGACTTTTGCCATCTCGACAGCGCCTTGGTGATGCGCGATCATCGTATCCAAAAACTGCAAATCGAAAGTTTGCGCGGCGGCGTTCGGCGCCGACTGCATCGCCGAATGATTCATCCCCGCGTGGTTCGTCGCGCCGTGATTCATTCCCGCGTGATTCGCCGCTTCGGGTTTTGCAGGATTATCGTGCGCGTCGCTTTGCACGCTGCCGTTTGAATTCATCGCCGCGTGTCCGCCGCTTTGCTTCGGTTTCTCGCGCGCGTGTTCGGTCGAAGTAATGATGGTCGGGTCGGGCTGACGACAGGCGGCAAAGAACGTCGCCGATAAAATTGCGGTTGCTAATAAAATTTTCTTTGACATAAATTTTTCTCTTAAATAATTTCTAAATTAAAGCGTTAAATCAATTTTCGCTTTTTCGACCGTGAATGTAAAACAGGTTGAAAGTGAAAAAGCGGAAAAGCGAAAAGGTGAAAAAGTTTGTTTGAGTTTCGCCAACCCAACTTTTTCACCTTTTCGCTTTTCCGCCTTTCTACATTATTTATTCGTCTTCGTCGTGCGTGCGGATTCTGCCTTCCGCGCGCGCCTGCTCGACGACTTTCGCCGAGAGATTTCCGGGCAGCGGGTCGTAATGCGAGAACTGCATATGATACGAACCGCGCGCCTGCGTCACGGAATTGAGCTTCGATTGGTAATCGAGCATTTCCGACAAGGGAACTTGCGCTTTGATGACTTGCTGTTTGCCGCGCATGTCCATTCCCGAAACGCGCCCGCGACGGGAATTCAGGTCGCCCATAATATCGCCGGAAACTTCCTGCGGGCAGAAAACTTCGACATCCATAATCGGTTCGAGCAAAGTCGGCTTGGCTTTTTCAATCGCGTTGCGAAACGCTTTTCTGCCCGCCGCTCTAAAAGAATGTTCGTCCGAGTCAACCGTGTGATAACTGCCGTCAATTAAAGTGACTTTGAAATCAATGAGCGGATAACCGGCAATCGCGCCGCCCTGCGCCGCTTCGACAATGCCTTTTTCGATTGCCGGACGGAAATTTTGGGGAACCGCGCCGCCGAAAATTTTATCAACCCATTCAAAACCCGCGCCGCGTTCAAGCGGCTCGAAAACGCATTTGCAATCGCCGAACTGTCCGCGCCCGCCCGATTGTTTTTTGTGTCTGCCTTGGACTTCGACCGGCTGCGTAATCGTTTCTTTGTAGGGAACTTTCGGCGGATGCAGCGCGACTTCGACGTGATAGCGATTTTTCAATTTATCAACGACGGTTTCGATATGCAGTTGTCCCGAACCCGACAAAATAAATTCTTTCGTCTGCGCGTCGCGGTCGAAATGCAGACTCGGGTCTTCTTCGAGAATTTTATGCAGCGCCGAACTGATTTTGTCTTCGTCGGCGCGCGATTTCGGCTCAATCGCAAACGAAATTGCCGCTTCCGGGTATTCGACCGGTGGATAAACGATTGGTTTGGCGCGGTCGCAAAGCGTATCGCCGGTCTGCGTGTCTCTTAATTTCACGACCGCGATGACGTCGCCGGTTTGCGCTTCAGCAACTTTATCCAGATTTTTCCCTTGCAGAATGTGCAGCGCGCCGAGCCTTTCGGCGGTGTCGCGGCTCGAATTATAAACGGTCGCGTCAGGCGAAACTTTGCCGGAGACGACCTTCATCACGTTGATTCGCCCGGCAAACGGGTCGGCAATCGTTCGGAAAACGTAAGCCGAAAAAGGTTCGTCGTTCGAGTATTTTCTCGTGATGCGCTCGCCGTCGCGTTCGGCATTGACGAATCCGTATTCGGCTTCGTGCGCCGCCGGATTCGGCGCGAATTCAACGATGTGGTCGAGCAGAATCGAAAGCCCGACTAATGTGTCGGCGGAAACCGCATACACCGGACACAGTTTGCTGTTCGCAATCGCCCGCGCCAGATTCGGGTAAATGTCTGCTTCCTCAAGCGTGCCGTTTTCAAAGTATTTTTCCATCAGCGCGTCGTCCGATTCGGCGACGATTTCGATTAATCTTTCGCGCGTGGTCTCGACCACCGACCGACCTTCTTCGGGAATCGGAATTTCCTTCGCCTTGCCGTCTTTATCGAATTCGTAAGCCTTTTGATGAACGACATCAACCACGCCGCGAAAATTCGCTTCCTGTCCGATGGGCAAAGTAAACGGCACGATTGAACGCGCGAACGATTGCGCGGCGGTGTCGAGCGCGTGTCCGAAATCGGCGCGTTCCTTGTCCATTTTGTTGACGACCATAAAACGCGGCAAAAGAAACTCATTAGCGTATTGCCAGGTTTTTTCCGTCTGCACTTCGATTCCGTTCACGCCGTCAACTACGACGAGCGCGCAGTCGGCGACGCGCAGAGCGGGACGCGCGTGCGACACGAACGCGGCGTAACCGGGCGTGTCAATCAAATTGATTTTCGTGTCCTTGTATTCGAGATTGGCAAAGTTATTGTTCAGGGAAATTTTTCGGGCAATCGAATCTTCGTCGTAATCGGTCACGGTCGTGCCGTCGCCGACCCGTCCCCAGCGCGTCGTCGCGCCGGCGATTTGAAGCAAGGATGCGACGAGTTGGGTTTTACCCGCGTCGCCGTGTCCAATGACAGCCAAGTTGCGCAAGTTTTCAGTGGTAAATGCTTTCATTTTCGGCAAATCTCCTTTCTAAATTGGTTTCAAGCTCCAAGACTCAGGTTCCAAGTCGGTTTATTCTCAATAAAACTTGAAAATCTGGAACTTAGAACCTAAAACTCAGGGAAAATGGTAGGTATTAAATTTATCTTAACTTATTGGGGTATGGCAAGAATAATAAGGAGTTATATGGTTTGAAACCGGAAAAGTATTTACTTTAGCCAACCATTCGGGTTAGAATGCCGTCTATTGGTAGCCCCTGACTTTGATTTACCGACAATACCTGAATCTTTAACCACTCAATTCGTGTCGAAAAAGGAGAAATAACAATGAATTACGCACGTCCCAAAACCGTCTTTTTTATTTTGCAAACAATTTTAATTGCATTGGCTTTGTTTTCAACCGTCCAAGCGGCGGGCGAAATTGACCCTACTTTTAACGGCGGAGCTTTTATACAGCCTATCCGCCGCGTGTTTGTCATCAAACGGCAGCCGGACGGGAAAATTCTCATCGGCGGCGATTTTGAAGTCGCCAACGGTTCTTTAAAAACTTCGCTGGCGCGTTTGAACGCCGACGGGAGCGTGGACGAAACTTTCAACCCGCCCGAAATAATCGGCACTATTCGCGCGATTGCGGTTCAGGCGGACGGGAAAGTTCTCATCGGCGGAAATTTCGTTATCCCGCTGCTGACCAACGGCACGATCATCGCCCGCTTGAACGCCGACGGTTCTTTTGATTTTAGTTTTTCCACACCGACCGTTCCCGCCAATTCTCCCGGAAATCCTCAAAACTCGACTAACGATATCGTCGTCGCCGCCGACGGCAAAGTTATTATTGCTGGGACTTTTACCTACACTTTCGCGTCGGGAACGAAAACGAAATTCGCGCGGCTGAACGCCGACGGAACGACAGACGCGGCGTTTAACCCGGCGGGTTTGTTCACCGACATTAACGACATCGAGCTACAGGCGGACGGTAAAATCATGGGCGTAACGACCGACGGCGGCAGCGGAAGCCGATTCATCAAACGCTTTAACCCGGATGGAACCGAAGACACGTCGTTTAACGCGCTGGTTTCGGGAAGCGTTAACGCAATTAAAATTCAGCCGGACGGTAAAATTTTAATCGGCGGGGATTTCAATTTCGTCAATAACTTCGCGCGTGTGGACGCGGCGCGTCTGAATACGGACGGAACGCTCGACGTTACTTTCAGTATAACCACGAGCGGGATTATTAACGATATTGATTCGGACGCTGACGGAAAAATTTTGTTCGGCGGGACTTTTTCAACGGTCAACGGCGCGGCGAGAAGAAATTTAGCGCGCGTGGACGCAAACGGAAATCTGGACAACAGTTTCGCCAACATTCTAACGGCTGTCGAACCCGTCGTTGTCATTTTGCCTTTGCCCGACGGCAAAATTCTTTTGTCCATCGGGCAGCCGCCTTCCACTGCTGTCCACAAAGTAATTCGTTTGAATAACGACGGAACGCTTGATAATTCTTTTGCCGGACTGGTCGGCGTGCGAGGCATAGTGACGGATATTGTCGTTCAGCCGGACGGGAAAATTCTTGTAGCGGGCGATTTCGGGGCGATTAACTCGTTCAGCCGTCCGAGCATCGCCAGATTCAATGCAGACGGCAGCGCGGATACGACTTTTAATCCGCCACTGCCCACGCCATCTTCAAACCCCAATTTAATAACGGTTCGTGCCATCGCATTGCAGTCCGACGGCAAAATACTGGTCGGCGGACAATTTTATAGTAATTCATCAACACCGCCGCCGACATTATATCGCCTAAACCCCGATGGTTCGCTAGATAATACGTTTAACGCCCCTGAATCAGCGGGAATAAGCAGGTTTGTTTTAGACATCGCCATTCAGCCTGACGGAAAAATCGTCACGGCTCCCGGCTTTGACAATGGCGGCAGCGGAGGTTCTGCAAACAGGTATAACACGGACGGCTCACGCGACACTACGTTCAATGCGATATTCGCCGGGTCGGTTAATCGCGTCGTCCTTCAGCCGGACGGAAAATTACTGTTCGTCGGCGCATTCACCGCGGTGAACGGCTCGCCGCGCGGCAGAGTGGCGCGTTTGAACGCCGACGGCAGTCTCGACGCGACTTTCAACCCGCTCGGCGGTGCAAACAACACCGTCTTTGACATCGGTTTGCAAACGGACGGCAAAATCGTTATCGGCGGCAGTTTTCTGAGTTACAACGGCACGAGCCGAAATTACCTCGCCCGTCTCAACGCCGACGGCAATCTCGACGCTAGTTTTACCGTCGAAACCAACAACGTGGTCAGGGCAATTAGAATCGAGTCGAACGGAAAAATCATCATCGGCGGCGACTTTACGACGGCGGGCGGCGTTCCGCGCAACAGAATTGCCAGATTGAACGCTGACGGCACGCCCGATTTGTCGTTTAATACCGGTACGGGCATTAACGGTCAAGTTTATTCTCTGGCACTGCAGCCGGACAACAAAATTGTCGTCGGCGGCAATTTTACGAAGTATAACGATGTCGCGAAAGTATCTATCGTTCGTCTCTTAAATAATTCATCGGCGCGAACAGGGTTTGATTTTGACGGCGACGGACGCGCCGATGTTGCCGTCTTCCGCCCGTCAAACGGCAGTTGGTACATCTTGCAAAGCTCGAACAACGCTTTCAACGCTGTTCAATTCGGGCAGGGAAATGACCAAATTGCGCCCGCCGATTACGACGGCGACGGGCGCACGGATTTAGCTGTCTTTCGCGGCACTGTTCCGGGCGCGGGCAATCTGGCGTATTTCTATATTCTCAACAGCTCGAACAATTCATTCGTTCCCGTGCAGTTCGGCGCCACCGGCGACGTGCCTATATCGGGCGATTGGGACGGCGACGGGCGAGCCGATTTAGCCGTCTATCGAGACGGCTCGCTGGCGGGTGGGTTAAGCAGTTTTTACTATCGCCCCTCATCGCAGCCGGGCGTGAACTTCCGCACGATCCAGTGGGGCGCGGGCGGCGACAAACCTTTAGTCGGCGACTTTGACGGCGACGGCAGACTAGACGCGGCAGTATTCCGTCCGTCAACGGCGACCTGGTATATTCTGCGCAGCTCGAATAATACGGTAATCCAAACAACCTTTGGATTATCAACGGACATTCCGACACCGGCAGACTATGACGGCGACGGACTGGCGAACATCGCGGTGTTTCGTCCATCAACCGGAACGTGGTTTACTTCGACGAATCCACAAAACAACTATGGCGCGATTCAATTTGGCGCAAACGGCGATAATCCGGTACCGGCAGATTACGACGGCGACGGTCGAGCCGATGTGGCGGTGTTCCGACCGTCAACGGGCGCGTGGTATCTGAATCGTTCGACGAGCGGGTTTACGGGCGTCGCGTTCGGCTCCTCGGAAGACAAGCCGATTCCGAACGCTTACATCAGGTAAGTTTTTGAAGTGATAGAATTCACGATTTGTTGGGGTAAATTTATGAAAACGAAAAGCACCAAAATTCAATTTTTCACCACGACAATCGCATTGACGCTTTTGTCATTTCTGCTGACGCTGCCCATTTTCGCGGCAGGCGAAGTTGACTCGACGTTCAACACGAACGTCGGCAAATTCGAGCGCGAAACGGTTACCGCAATCTCGCTGCAGGCGGACGGCAAAATTCTCGCGGGCGGAAATTTCACGCTCGCCAACGGCTTGCCGCGAACGGGCATAGTGCGGTTTAATGCCGACGGCTCGCTCGACACGACGTTTAATGCGATTAGTCTTCTCGCGCCGAGCGAAGTGAACGTCCGCGTTGACGCCATCACCGTCCAGCCGGACGGGAAAATTTTAATCGCCGGAAATTTCCAGACCGTCAACGGCGTGACTCGCCCGGTTCTCGCCCGCCTGAACGCCGACGGCTCGCTCGACAATTCGTTCGTCCTCGGCAGTTCGACCACGACTTTTCCCACGGGAACAATCAACCAGGTCGTCGTTCAGCCGGACGGAAAAGTCATCGCGGGCGGTATATTCAACATCCAAACAATCGTCAACGGTCAGACGATTACGCGCTCGAATCTGGTGCGATACAACGCTGACGGCTCTTACGACCAGACGTTTAATTTCAACCCGCCGGGAACTGTCTTGGACATCGTTTTGCAGTCGGACGGCAAAATCGTCATCGGCGGCGCGTTCGGCTCGGTCGCTCGCTTAAACCCGGACGGCTCGATTGATTCGTCGTTCACGAATTTAACAGTAGCGGGCTTCGGCGGCGTTACGGCACTCGCGCTTCAGCCGGACGGGAAAATCGTCGCCGTCGGCAGCTTTACGAGCGTCGGCGGATTCACGCAGGGTCGCATCACGCGGCTGAACCAGAACGGCACGCTCGACACGACCTTCAACGTCGGCAATCCGGGCGCGAACAATGCCATCTATGACGTTGCTCTCGCGCCTGACGGGAAAATCGTCATCGTCGGAGTTTTCACCAGCTACAACAACGTCGCCCGCAACCAAATCGCCCGCTTGAACGCGGACGGCTCGCTCGATACGACCTTCAATGCCGGCACGTTTCCTTTGACGCCGAACGACGTTTTAGTTCAGCCGGACGGCAAAATCATTGCCAGCGGTTTCAACCAAAGCTCGCCGTTCGAGTTCGGCGCAGTTGTCAGATTAAACGCGGACGGCTCGCGCGATACGACTTTCGCGGCGAGCTTGGCGTTGATTTCTCCGGCTGGCGTCGCCGATATCTTCGTTCAAGCCGACGGGAAAATTCTAGTCGGCGGCAACTTCACGCTCGTCGGAAATACGCCGCGCACATTTCTGGCGCGGCTCAATGCGGACGGCACGGTTGACCCGGCTTTCGTTCCGAACGTGAATATCGGCACGGGCGTCGGCGGCGTTTTCACCGTCGCCGCGCAAGCCGACGGCAAAGTAATCGTCGGCGGCGAACTCGGCAGCGACGTTCAAAGATTAAACGCCGACGGTTCGCGCGATACTTCGTTCAACCCGCCGATTTCGTCGCAAGGCACCGTTAATGCGGTGGCAGTTCAAGCGGATGGGAAAATTTTAGTCGGCGGCACTTTTTCCTCGGGCGCGAACAACACCGGTTTCGTCAGATTGAACGCGGACGGCACGCTCGACGCTTCGTTTAATGTTACGGCGAGCGGCGTGCTGGACATTTTCGTTCAGCCGGACGGCAAGATTCTCATCGGCGGCGGATTCACGATTGTGAACGGCGCGGCGCGCGGCAGAGTCGCGCGCGTGAACTCCGACGGCACGCTCGATTTAACCTTCAACCCGCCGTTCGGCGCGAACGGACAAGTCAACGCGGTCGTGCAGCAGGCGGACGGAAAAATTTTAATCGGCGGCACATTCAGCGCGGTCAACGGCGTGAATCAAAACGTTCTGGCGAGATTTAACGCCGACGGCTCGCTCGACGCATCTTTCACTCCGTCGCCGAACGGTTTGATTAATTCAATAGTCGTGCAAGCGGACAGCAGAATTTTAGTCGGCGGAAACTTTAGTACGATCAGCGGCTTCGTGCGAAACCGCTACGCGCGTCTGCTGCCGAGCGGCGCGGTTGATACGTCGTTCAATTCGAGCGGCGGCGCGTTCGGCTCGGTGTCGGACATCGCTCTTTTGCCGGACGGAAAAATTTTAATCGGCGGCGCGTTCACGCTGGTCGGCGGTCAGCCGCACATCGGCTTGGCGCGGATTTTAAATGCGTCCAAAGCTCTCTACGATTTTGACGGCGACGGGCGTTCGGACATTTCCGTATTCCGTCCGTCGAACGGTTTTTGGTATCAGCTTAGAAGTCAGAACAACGGTTTCTTCGCGCAACAGTTCGGGCAATCCGGCGACCAAATCGCGCCTGCCGATTATGACGGCGACGGGAAAACCGACATCGCAGTTTTCCGCACAAACATTCCGGGCGCGGGCAATTTCGCGTATTTTTATATTTACAATAGCTCAAACAATTCCTTCCGACCCGAACAATTCGGCGCCACCGGCGACGTGCCTGTGTCGGGCGATTGGGACGGCGACGGAATAGGCGATTTAGCCGTCTATCGTGACGGCTCATTGACGGGCGGGCAAAGCAGTTTTTATTACCGTCCGAGTTCACAGCCGGGCGTGAGCTTCCGCCAGATTGCGTGGGGCGCGGCAGGCGACAAACCGCTGGTCGGCGATTTTGACGGCGACAGCAAACTCGACGCGGCTGTCTTTCGCCCGTCAATGGCGACCTGGTATATCTTGCGAAGTTCAAACAATACGGTGATCCAAACCACTTTCGGCTTATCAACCGACGTACCAGTTCCGGCTGATTACGACGGCGACGGCACAGCCAATATCGCCGTCTTTAGACCGTCAACGGGAACGTGGTTCACTTCGACGAATCCGGCGAACAACTACGGCGCGATTCAGTTTGGCGCAAACGGCGACGTGCCGGTTCCGGCAGATTACGACGGCGACGGTCGAGCGGATGTCGCAGTATTCCGACCGTCAAACGGAGCATGGTATCTGAATCGTTCGACGCAGGGTTTTACAGGCGTCTCGTTTGGGGCGGCGGAAGACAAGCCGATTCCGAATGCTTTCATTCGTTGAGGTGAGTAAAATCACCTAACGGAGAACGGCTTGCCTTTGTTAAGAGGTAAGCCGTTTTTTGTTGTAAATTGCAAAATAAAATTCAGGCAAACGTCTTGAAAAGAATCCGAGCAGCCGCAGATTACGGCTTACCCAAATTTCAAAACGGAAAATCGAATTAGGAGTTGGTGAGGCAAATACGCACCAGCGTTTTTTATTTTTAGATTTCGCTTTAACTTTCGGTGAAAAATACTTAGCTTAATTTCAGACTCAAAATTCTTTTGCCGTTTGTGCTAAGCTATTTCCAAAACGAGAAAAATCAAAATTCGGAGTCAGATATATGAAAAAATCTTTATCTTGTTTGCTGGCGGTTTTTTTATTCGCCGCGCCGCTTTTGACCTTGGCGCAAAAAGGCAGTTTCGCCGAAATCAAACAGCTTCAATCGCCGCAGAATCCGCGTCTCGGTTTTGTCATCCACGGCGGCGCGGGCGTCATCAAACGCGGCAGTTTGTCGCCGGAACGAGAAGCTGAATACAGAAAGAAACTCGAAGAAGCCGTGCTTGCCGGTTACAAGGCGTTGCAGGACGGCAAAACTTCGCTCGACGCGGTGGAAATCGCTATCCGAATTTTAGAAGATTCGCCGCTGTTTAACGCGGGCAAAGGCGCGGTTTTCACCAACGACGGCAAAAACGAACTCGACGCTTCGATTATGAACGGCAAAACTCTGGCGGCGGGCGCCGTCGCCGGACTGCACCGGGTTAAAAACCCCATAACTCTGGCGCGCGCCGTGATGGAAAAATCGCCGCACGTGATGATGATCAGCGACGGCGCGGAAAAATTCGCTGCCGAACAGCGAATCGAACTCGTTGACCCGAAATACTTTTTCACGCAAGAGCGTTGGGACGATTTGCAGCGAATTCTCGAACGAGAAAAATCGAACAGTCCCAAGTCCCAAGTCCCAAGTCCGAAATCCGAAAACGAAAAACCGAATACTAAAAACCAAAAACAGAATCCGAAATCCGAAATCCGAAATCCCAAATCCGAAAAATACGGCACGGTCGGTGCGGTCGCGCTCGATAAAGACGGCAATCTGGCGGCGGGAACTTCGACCGGCGGAATGACGAACAAGCGCTTCGGGCGCGTCGGCGACGTTCCGATTATCGGCGCGGGAACTTTCGCCGACAACGATTCGTGCGCGGTCAGCGCGACGGGTTGGGGCGAGTTTTTTATTCGCGTCGGCGTCGGGCGCAGCATCGCCACGCTAATGGAATATCGTGCTCTGCCGATTCAACAAGCCGCCGATACGACGCTTGCCAAAGTCAAAACGCTCGGCGGCGACGGCGGCGTGATTGCGATTGATAAATTCGGCAACATCGGCATTTCCTTCAACTCGGAAGGAATGTACCGCGCTTATATTGACAGCAGCGGTAAGCCAGTCGTCGAGATTTATAAATAAGACACTTTCATTCACAAAAAGAAAGCCGCAAACGGTAAAAAGTTTGCGGCTTTTTCTCTAATTTAAGCGGTAAATAACTACGGCACAAAGGCGTTGGGAACCGGTTTATCAGTTGCTGCGCCGAAAGTCACGCCAGTAAAACCTTGGGTCGAACGGTTAAGATACCAAGTGCCGCTGCGAAATACTGCTATGTCCGCTTTGCCGTCGCCGTCGTAATCAGCCGGCGCGGGCAAATCGGTCGAGATGCCGAACGTTACGCCAAGGAATCCGAGTTGACTGCGTTGGATATACCACGCGCCGTTTGACGGGCGGAAAACTGCTACATCCACTTTGCCGTCGCCGTCGTAGTCGGCGGGAACCGGTTTGTCGTCGCCGAAGCCGAATGCGACGCCGGTGAATCCGAGCGAACTTCTTTGAATATACCAGGTGCCGTTGCGAAAAACGGCGACATCCGCTCGCCCGTCGCCGTCATAATCCGCTGCGACGGGTTTATCGCCGTTTGCGCCGAACTGGATGCCGGTGAACCCGAGCGTTGATTGCAGCAGATACCAGGTGCCGTTTGACGGACGGAAGACCGCGATGTCGGCTCGTCCGTCGCCGTCGTAATCCGCCGGTTGCGGAATGTCGCCCGCTTGTCCGAAGCTAATGCCGGTGAATCCGAGACTGCTTCTTTGCAGATACCAGACTCCGGCGCGAAAAACGGCGACATCCGCTCGTCCGTCGCCGTCGTAATCGGCGGGCGTAATCACATCGCCGTTCTGACCGAAGCCGATGCCTGTAAAACCGTTGGTTGATTGCTGCAAATACCAGGTGCCGTCTGACGGACGAAAAACTGAAACGTCAGCCCTGCCGTCGCCGTCAAAATCAGCGAAAGCCGACAGCGCAAAATCCGTTAAGCGACGCTCGTAAGCGCCGATGTCGGCTCTGGCGTTTCCGTTTCCGTCACCGTCTTGCGGGCGAGCAACGCCGCGCTGATCGGTCGCCGAAAACGTCGCCGGGTCGCCGGCGTCAATCGCCGGACTGCCGGGCGCGAGCGCGTGCGTGCGCGTCAAACCGCCGTTGCTTTGCAAAGTTCCGAGCATCGGATCAACGCCGACAATGTTGCCGGTCGAGGTGCCGCCGATGATCGCGCCAGTCGTGCTTTTAAATAAGTTGTAGCCCAGCGAGTTGATCGGAGCCGAAGTAGTGCTATACACATCCTGCGAAGTTCCACCGCTAGCGACATTGTTGGCAATTATCGTGTTGCGAACAGACTGATCGGCGGCATCGGAGATGCTGTCCACGCCGAATCCACCCACATTGCCGGCAGCGCGGTTATTGACAATCGTCGAGCTGGAAATATCTACTCTGTCAGCCGAACCGCCGGGATTAATATCAACTATGCCGCCGTAATTTAATTCCGCGAAATTGCCGCTGACCGTGCTGTTGTTCAATGTCAAAGCGCCCTCAACATAGAATCCGCCGCCGTTTCCTGCAAATCTCAAATCAGTAGTCTGCGTATTGCGGTTTGTCCGATTGCCGCTAATGGTTGAACCGGAAACGGTAACTCTGCCTTCAGCGCGAATCCAGACGCCGCCGCCGCCGCCGTATAAATCGCTGTCCGTGTTGGCGACATTGTTCGAGACGGTTGTATTGTTAATATTTACAGTTGCTGAAGAGATATAAATACCACCGCCGTGATTTACCGCCGAGTTTCCGCTAATTATCGAATTGTTAATGGTAAGCTGCGCGCCGCTGCTGCTAATAGCGCCGCCGCTGCCTTGACCCGATTGCTGGGCGTTCGGTCCTGACGCGCTGTTGCCTGTAAAAGTAGAATCGCTGATGCTCAAAATGTCGCCATTGTCGATAGCTCCCCCGCCGTTTGCCGCCGTATTATTTGAAAAAGTCGAATTTGTGATGTTCATCGTGCCGAATCGGTTTCGGATAGCTCCGCCGCTAGGTCCGACACCTGTCGTTTGAACGCTGTTGCCCGTAAATGTCGAATCAGAGATGGTTATAGTTCCGCTGCCGACATTTATAATCGCGCCGCCTCCGTTACCCGTAGCTCCGCCGCCATTAGAAATGTTATTTGTAAAAGCGCACCCGCTGACCATTACGGTTCCGTTCGTTCCGTGATAGATCGCGCCGCCGAATGCTCCTGTGTTTGATGCGAAAGTCGAATTTGTAACCGTCAGATTGCCGTTGTTCGAGATTGCGCCACCAGAACCATTGGAAGAATTCTGGCTGAAGCTAGAATTTGTAACAACGATTGTGCCGCCGTTCGAGATAGCCCCGCCGCCGTTGTTGCCGAAATTTGAAGTAAAGGCGACGTTTGTCACGGTTAAGCTGCCCCGATTGTCAATAGCGGCTCCGCCGTTATTGTTACTGGCAGCAATCAGCGTCATTCCGCTGATTGCTGCCGTATCGCCGTTGGAAACGAAAAATATCTGTACGGCGTTGTTGCCGCTGACGGTCAGCAGGTTCGCGCCCGGTCCGGTAATCGTCAAAGAATCACCAGTCGCCGGATCAATGGTGATAGTTGATGTCAAAGTAATCGTTCGCGGCGTATTAAACGATGCATCGAAAACGATTGTGTCCGAACCCGCCGCCGTATTCGAGTCCAGAATCGCCTGCCGCAGGCTGCCCCCGCCGCTGTTGTTCGTATTTGTGACGGTAAAAGTCGTCGCCGCCGCGTTTATCGCCGAGACGGTCAGTATCAAAATAAAGGTTGTTAAAATGCTTCTGAAAAAAGTTGTGATTGTCTGCATATTTTCTCCATAGATTAAATTGTGTTTCAAGTCTTGTTTGTATATGCGCGGAAATCCGAAAAAGACAGTCAAAACCTTACAAAAAATTTTCATTTCGGCGGAAAGTAAGCTACAATGCCGAACAAAATCCAAATCCGTAAATTTATGAGCGAGACGCAAACTTCGGAGATTACTCGAATTCTGCACGATTGGAATGACGGCGACAGTGCTGCAAAAGAACAGCTTTTGCCGTTTGTCTATGACGAACTGAAAAGACAGGCGCGTTTTCTAATGTCGGCGGAACGCTCCGACCACACTTTGCAGCCGACGGCTCTGGTTCACGAAGCGTTTCTGCGGTTGAGCAAACAGACGGGCGTCGAATGGCGCGACCGCAATCATTTTTACGGCATCGCTTCGCGTCTGATGCGGCAGATTCTGGTTGATCACGCCCGCCGTCATGCGACGGCGCGGCGCGGCAATCGTCCGATTCATTTTTCGATTGACGATGTGCGGATTCCGATTGAGGAACGCGCCGAAGCGATTTTGACTTTAAACGAAGTTCTGGAACGGTTTGAAAAATTTGACGAGCAGCAGGCGCGCATTGTCGAGATGCGTTTTTTTGGCGGAATGAACAACGCTGAAATCGCCGAAAGTCTGGAAATTTCAGAGCGCACGGTCGGGCGCGAATGGCAGGCGGCTCGGCTCTGGCTATACCGCGAGCTAAATAAGTAGATTTATCTTTTCCAATTTTTTTGTCTGCTTTGTTTCAAAAAATCCGCATACTAAAAACGACGGAAAAAATAATATGAAGGCGGAAAACTGGAAAAATATCAAAGACGTTTTGCTCGAAATTCTCAACCTCGATTCTTCTGGGCGGCGCGTGTTTCTGGCAAAAGCCGACATCAGTTTTGAAATTCGTCGTGAAGTCGAATCGCTGCTCGCCTTTGAAACCGAATCAGAAGATTTGATGCGCGTCTCGGCGGTCGAATTTTCCAAGGACTTCTTCGCTGCCGAAGACGCGCCGCGAAGCGCTTTAATCGGGCGGCGCGTCGGCGTTTACGAAATCATCGGCGAACTGGGGCACGGCGGAATGGGCGCGGTTTACCTGGCGACGAGAACCGACGGCAAATTCGTGCAGCGCGTCGCCGTCAAAATGCTCAAGCGCGAGCTGAATACGGAAAAAATCCGCCGCAATTTTACCCGCGAAAAAGAAATTCTGGCGACGCTTGTCCATCCGAATATCGCGGCTCTGCTCGATGCCGGAACGACCCGCGACGGCGTTCCGTATCTCGTGATGGAACACGTCGAGGGCGAGCCGATTGACGCGTTTTGCCGCGAAAACGCGCTTTCGCTGAACGAGCGTCTGAAACTTTTCAATCGAGTCTGCGAAGCGGTCGCCTTCGCGCACCGCAACTTAATAGTTCACCGCGATTTGAAACCGTCGAATATTTTGGTCACGAAAGACGGCGTGCCGAAACTGCTCGATTTCGGGATTTCAAAACTGCTCGCCGCCGAAACTGATGACCACACGATAACGAATCTCAGCGCGATGACGCCGCAATATGCCAGCCCAGAACAAATCAAAGGCGAGTCGGCGACGACCGCGACCGACATTTACAGTTTGGGCGTGATTTTATTCAAAATTCTGACGGAAAATTACCCGTATAACTTTAAAGATAAATCGAACGGCAATCTGCTGAAGGAAATAACCAATTCAGAGCCGACTTTGCCGAGCGAGGCGGCGAAGCGGCGATGCGGCGACAGGTTAATTAAAACGAATGCTGACGAGAAAATGTCCTCGTATTCGCTTCTACCGTTCAACACTTCTCAATTAAAAGGCGATTTGGACAACATCATTTTGAAGTCGCTCTCGAAAGAACCCGAACGGCGTTACCAAACCATCGAGCAGTTTTCCGCCGACATCTGGCGATTCGTTGACGGGCTGCCCGTGTCGGCGCGCCGCGCGACTTTTTCATACCGGGCGAGCAAATTCTACCGGCGCAATCGGGTTTCGGTTTTGGCGGGCGCGTTTGTTTTGATTAGTTTATGCGCGGGAATCGTCGTCGCCGTTTCACAGGCAAACGCGGCAAAAACGCAGGCTCAAAATGCCGCCGAGTCGCAGCGGCAAGCCGAGATCGAGACCGAAAAAGCAAAATCAGAAGCGGAGAAAGCCGAAAAGATAAGCCGGTTTATGGCAAAGGTTATCTCTTACGCCAATCCGGTCTGGTATGCCGAAGGCGCAAAGTTTAACGGCGAAGCGAAAGTGATTGACGTGATGGACGATTTGGGCGAGAAAATAGACGTGGAATTCGCGGGTCAGCCCGACGTTCAATCGGAGCTTCATCATAAATTCGCCGAAGTTTATAATTTCTACAAAACCGGAGCGCGGGCGCAAGGCGCGAGAAAAAAAGAACTTTATCACGCGAAACTCGCTTTAGAACTTCGCAAACAATTTTACGGCGAACATCACGAATTAGTCGCCAAGGATATGTTTTATTTAGTCGGCGCGGGCGCGGCGGAAAACGGCGAAGCAAATGTTGAAAATTTTGCCGAAACTCTGGCAAAAGCTATTCAAATGATGAGAGAGACAAATCCGAAAAACTTAAACTTACCGTATATGCTCTCGGCTTATGCACACAGTCTGACCGCCTCCGACCTTGAGCCACACCGAAAAGCCTATTTAACTTTGGGAATACCGCCGCCGACCGACATTCAGGAATACAACGAAACGCATCGTCGGGCGGCAATACCGCCGACCGACGAAGACAAATATCAATTAGCCGAAAGATATTACAAGGAAGCGCTGCCCATCTATCGGGAACATTACAAAGAAATAAATTACGCCATCTTTTTAGATGAATGTAATTTAGCCTTCGTCCTGATAAAGCAAAATAAACGAGCTGAATTCGACGAGCATTATCAAATCTGCAAACAGGCGGAAAATAAATTCGCCGATGAAGCCCGGTCAAATGCGATTAGCGAACGGTTAACTGACATCGAAAAAGTTTTAGCGGCAAAAAAAGGCGTAGTTTCCAACTGAACCGAAAACTACGCCTTAAAATAAACGTCGCGCTTTGCCGGCGTTTATTTTAAGAGATGCCGCACCCGCCGCGCCGGAAATCTCCGGCGCGACATCGGCACTTTATTTAACTCGGAGAGAATGTATCGCGCTTATATTGACAGCAGCGGCAAGCCGGTCGTTGAAGTTTATAAATAATTACAAGTCTTAAATCAGTCTCGCTTCATCAATTGCTTGGCACGGGCAATTCGTTGCTCGGCTAAATCTTTGATGGCGGCATCTTTACGCGCTGATTCCGAATAATCTTTGATGGCTTCGTTATACTTTTTTAATAAAACGTAGATATCGCCGCGCTCCAACAAAAAAATCGCCGAATTCAAAGTGTTTTTTAACGCTTCCGTATAATCGCTGACGGCTTCGGCATACATTCCGTAGTCGGCATAAACCTTCGCACGGGTTCGATAATTAAAATCGCGTCGGGAATAGTAAATTGATTTAGCTAAATCGGAAAACTCGGCGGTTTCGTCGCCTTTCTGGTGAAAAACATTTGCCCGTAGACGGTAAATTTCCGACAACTCACGGTTTTCTACAAATATCGGATCATCCGGTTTAAATTTCGTGGTTCTCTCCTCATAAAAT
>CADCUR010000292.1 GCA_902805935.1 uncultured Pyrinomonadaceae bacterium | reverse complement strand
GGTTTCCGTTGGTAATTTCTGTTGGAACGGCGACTGCGCTAATTGTCAGATTTGGCTGGAGGATTCCGCCAAAGATAAACCCGTTTTATCGTGCCGGACGAAAGTTCGGGAACAAATGAAAATCGTGCGCTTGAGCGAAGAAATCAAACTGTAAATAATAGTATGAAAATAAATATAAATAATCAGACGAAAATAAAAGCGCGGCATGTTGGAAATTACTCTAAACCGCCACGCTTTTATTTGCGGAGAGAAATCATACTTATCAGTTTGTTCTCTAAAAATTATCGGTTGTTATAACCGACAGCCGGCAGATCGCCCGTCGTTTCCGCGCATAAACAATCGCTTGATTCGGATTCGCCGCCGGGCGCACCCAGAAGTACCGCTCTGTTGCGAATTTCCAGCGTCCAAGCCGCCGTAATAATCGTCCTACGCGAAATTGAAATTCGAGCCGATACCTCAATAAATCGTTCATTGGACTGATGAATGGCGAATGAAGAACTAAATCGGTATCGGCGGAGTCATCGCAGAGTTAAAGCCGCGCGCCGGGCGAATGTTTGATGCTCCTCGAATCAGACGGAGACGGGAAGGCGTCTTTTATCCGAAAGCTATGCGAGCGTCAAGGAAAAACTCGGCGAAAACCATATATAAACCATATTGGCGGCGAGAATCGAACGATTTATAAACCGAGCAATTCAATACTTTGGAATTTTCGGGTCAACTTCATTCGACCAAGCCGTAATTCCGCCCTTCAAGTTGACCATTTTTCCTTGATAACCGGCTTGAGTTAGAAACTGTATGGCTTGCGCGCTCCGACCGCCGGCTTTGCATTGCAGAACGAGTTCTTTTGAGTCGTCGAGTTCGCCCATTTTTTGAACGATTTCGCCGAGCGGAATCAGTTTAGCGCCTTCGATGCGCGCAAAGGCGTATTCGTCCGGTTGGCGCACGTCAACGAGTTGTATGTCGCGCCGCTCGTCCATTCTTTTCTTTAACTCGGTCGCGGTAATTTCCTGCATAATTTTCCACCTCTTTTTTTAATTTTCGATACTTCAATTTTATAACCGGATTGGTTTCAGGTTTCAAGTTTCAAGTTTCGCGTTAGTAATTTGAATCGGAAACTTGAAACCCGATTCGATTTACAAAAATTTACAAATCAAAGTTTTTAGATTCAACTGTTTATTATAAACTTTACATCTTAACCGAAACTTTATGCGGGCTTTCAATTTATCGGGGCGGGGAATCGTTTTAAAGACACTAATCGGCATTTTTATCGCGTGGTCTTTTTTGGCTTGCAGCAAAACCGAATCGGCAAGCGAGCGGCGCGAAAATTCCAATGCGAATCAGGCGAACGAGAACGCGCCCGTAACGATTACGGTTGATAAATCCGTCGGGCGTGAAATTCCCGCGTTCGTGCAGGCGACAGGCAGTTTGATTGCCGACGAAACTTCCGACATCGCACCAAAAGCGGCTGGGAAAGTCGTCAACGTTTCAGCGAATGTCGGGCAATTCGTTCGGCAGGGAAGCGTGATTGCGCGCATTGACGACAAGGACGCGCAGCTGCGACTTGCGGAAGCGCAAGCCGGCGTGACGCAGGCAATTGCCGGTGTGCGCCAAGCCGAAGCGCGTCTGGGTTTGTCGCCAAACGGAACTTTTAACGCGACGGCGATACCGGAAGTTCGCGCCGCGAATGCGAGTTACGAACAGACGGTTGCCGAACTGCGCCAAGCCGAAGCTAACGAAAAGCGTTACCGCGAATTGGTCGAAACGGGCGATGTTTCCCTTGTCGTTTATGAACAATATCGAACGCAGCGCGACACGGCGCGGGCGCGTCTGAACGCGGCAAAACAGGCGCTCGAAGCCGCGAGCAATGCCGCGCGCCAAAATAATCAGGCGATAAAAAGCGCACAAGCCGCCGTCGAAGCATCACGGACACAAGTCGGAACGGCGGAGCAAGCCGTCGCCGATACGATTATCCGCGCGCCGTTTTCCGGTTTTATCAGCAATCGTCCGGTCGCCGTCGGCGAATACGTGACATCGGCAACGCCGGTAGCTACGCTTCTGCGCGTCAATCCGATTAAACTTCAGATTCAGGTTGCCGAAGCCGACGTGCCGTTCATCTCAATCGGGCGCGGCATTTCCATCGAGGTTGACGCATATAAAGATAGGAAATTCAGCGGCACGGTAACGGCGGTCAATCCAGCGATTGATCCGACTTCGCGTGCGGCGGTGGTCGAGGCAGCAATTGAAAACGGCGACAACGCCTTGCGTTCGGGGATGTTTGCGACGGTCAGAATTAACCGCGAAGGCGGAAGCAGCGGCGTGTTCGTGCCGAAAACCGCTGTTTTTAATGACGAAAGCACACAGTCATATCGTGTGTTCGTCATACAGGAAAATGTGGCGAAACTGCGTGTCGTCCAACTCGGCACGGAAGAAAACGAATTCGTCCAAATTATCAACGGCGTAAATCCCGATGAGATCGTGGCGACAAGTAATCTAGCGCAGCTTTACGAGGGCGCGAAAGTGGCTTTTTAGTAGTGAGTCCTAAGTTTTGAGTTTAAGTCGGTCGTTTTAAACTCAGAACTCAAGCTCAACACTTATAAAAATTTATGCAATGGTTAGCTGAAATTTGTGTGCATCGCCCCGTGTTTGCGACCGTTATCGTTTTATTTTTAACGGTCGTCGGCGGATTTAGTTTTTTTACGCTTGGCGTTGACCGTTTTCCGAAGATTGATTTGCCGACCGTTTCGGTTCAAACGTCGAATCAAGGCGCGGCTCCTGAAGAAATAGAATCGGAGATAACTGACATTATCGAAGGGGCGGTTAACACCGTGCCAGGCATCGAGGAGATGCGCTCGACTTCTTCGCAGGGGCGCTCGAACGTCACACTGACTTTTAATTTAGACAAAGACCCCGACCAGGCGTATCAGGAAATTCAGCAAAAGTTGAGCGGCGTGGTAAATCGTTTGCCGGAAACCGCCGATCCACCGGTCATCCGTAAATCCGACCCCGATTCGCAACCGGTTTTGATTTACGCCATCAGCGCGCCGCGCTCAGTCGTCGAGTTGACGGATTTTGTTCAAAATCAAATTCAGGAACGCATCGAAAACGCCGAAGGCGTCGGCGAAGTGCAAATCTTCGGCGGTCGTCAGCGCGAGATAAAAATCTACATCAGCCCCGACCGTCTTCGCGCGTTCAATCTTTCGGTAACGGAAGTGTCCAACGCCATCCGAGCGCAGAATCAGGAATTGCCCGGCGGCACGGTCAATGAAGGCACGCGCGCAATTACGCTGCGCACGATGAGTAAAGTCGAAGACGTCAAAGATTTCAACGAAATCGTCATCACGACGCGGAACAATTTCCCGATAAAAATCAAAGACATCGGACGGGTTGAAGACGGCGGAGTCGAGCCGCAGACGGCTGCTTCGCTCGACGGCGTGCAGTCGGTGTCTTTGGCGATTCGGAAACAGGCAGGCTCAAACACTATCGCTTTGATTGCTGGCGTTAAAGAGCGAATGAATGAAATCATTCCGACGCTGCCGCCCGATGTAAAAGTCGCCGTTACGCGCGACCAATCGGAATTTATCGAAAACAGCTTGCACGCTATCGAAGAACATTTAATTATTGGCGGCATTCTGGCGGCGGTCGTCGTGTTTCTTTTTCTGTGGAACATCCGTTCGACGATTATCGCAGCGCTCGCCATTCCCGTCTCAATCATTGCTTCGTTCGCCCTTATCGCCTGGTTCGGTTACAGCTTGAATCAGATGACGATGCTCGCTTTGACTTTGATGGTCGGCATCGTTATTGATGACGCGATTGTCGTGCTGGAAAACATCTATCGTTTTGTCGAAGAAAAGGGAATGCACCCGTTTCAAGCAGCGATTGAAGGCACTAAGGAAATCGGTCTCGCGGTTCTGGCGACGACGCTCTCGTTGCTCGCCGTTTTTATTCCGGTCGGATTTATGACCGGCATCGTCGGCAGATTTATGTCGTCGTTCGGTTTAACGAGCGCGGCGGCGATTGCGGTATCCTTGCTCGTTTCATTTACCCTGACGCCGATGCTCGCGGCGCGTTGGATTAAGCCGCGTGATGAAGAAGACAGCGACGCGGAGACGCGAAGGTACGGAGACGCAGCGATTGGTTCGCGCTCGGAAATTTCCGGCGACGGAATGCTTGCGTCAATGGATGACGGACACCGAACGAAGACTGAAGACCAAAAACCGAAGACCGAAAGCCATGACAGCAAGAATTCCTGGTTTTACGACAAAATTGACCGCGCCTACACCTGGCTTTTAAGACTTTCGATGCGTTTTCGCTGGGCGGTCGTGCTGCTTTGCGTCATTACCGTCGCTTCGATTTACCCGCTTTTCAATTACGTCGGGATGGCGTTTTTGCCCGACGAAGACGAATCGGCATTCAGCATCAACGTGCGCGGACCGCAGGGGACAAGCCTCGCCGCCACGCAATCTATCCTCGAACGAATCGCCCGCGACATCCGCGAGCAACTTCCGGGTTTGCAGAATACGCTGGTGCAGGTCGGCGGTTGGGGCGGCGGCGCGACAAATACGGGCAACGTCAACGTCAGCCTCGTGCCGGTTGACGAACGTAAATTTTCGCAAGCCGATTTAATAAATAAAACGCGCGGCATCGTCAAAAAATATCAATCGAAAGATTACCGCGTAAACGTCTCCGGCTCGTCTTCCATCGGCAACAGTTTGGGATTAGGACGCGGCGGTTCGGGCATCGGTTATTTTATCGCCGGACCCGACATACAAAAACTCGACGAATATTCAAATCAGTTGGTTGAAAAACTTCGGGCGGACGACACTTTCCGCGACGCCGACCGCTCGCTCGAACTCGGCAGTCCCGAAATCAGAGTCTTGATTGACCGCGCAAAAGCAGCTGATTTAGGCGTGCAGGCGGGTGATGTCGCGCAGGCGTTGAACATTCTTTCCGCCGGGCAGCGCGTCTCGACGTTCAGCGAAGGTTCAGACCAATACGACGTTTTGATTCAAGCCGATGAACCGTTCAGGCGGACGCGCGACAGTTTGCAGTATTTCACGGTCGCTTCGTCAAACGGCGGAACGGTCGGACTTGAAAAATTAGTCAGACTTGAAGAAGGTTTGAGTCCAGCTTCGATTAACCGCCTTAATCGTCAGCGGCAGGTGACGATTTCCGCGAGTCTGCCGCCGAACGCCTCGGAATCCGACGCGCTCGCCGTGCTGCAGAAACACGCCGCCTCTTTGAATATGTCGCAGGAATATCGCACGGGCGTGACCGGACAATCGCAGGAACTCGAACGCGCCTACGATTCGTTTATGCTGGCGTTTTTGCTGTCGTTCGTGTTTATGTATCTGATTTTGGCGGCGCAGTTTGAATCGTTCATTCACCCGATTACGATTCTTTTAACTTTGCCGCTTTCAATCCCGTTCGCGCTGCTTTCGACTTTAATCGCCGGGCAAACGCTGAACATCTTTTCCGCGCTCGGAATTCTTTTATTGTTCGGTATCGTCAAGAAAAACGCGATTTTGCAGATTGATCACACGAATCATTTGCGGGCGCAGGGAATGGAGCGCTACGACGCGATTATTCAGGCGAATCGCGACCGTCTGCGACCGATTTTGATGACGACGATTGCGCTCGTCGCCGGAATGATTCCCCTTGTCGTCGGCAGCGGCGCGGGCGCGGCGACAAATCGCTCAATCGGAATTCTGGTCGTCGGCGGTCAATCAATGTGCCTGCTTTTAACTTTGCTGGCGGTTCCGGTTTTCTATTCGCTGTTCGACGACGCGCAGGAATCAACCATCTGGCAGCGCGTCGGCGCGAGTTACGAAAGATTTAAAGTTAATAATCTGCGTCCGGTTTATGAACGAGCGACGGCTGTATTCAGAAAGCCTAAAAAAGCGAGGAAAGTGAAAGACGAAGATGTCAGCGTGGCGAGCGAGACTTAAGCCGAGCAGCTTCGATGGAGTAATAATTTAGTACTCAAACTTTAGTCTGTTTTTCAAAAATTGGCATACGCTAAAGACTTGAAAACTTTGACACGGAAATTTGTGTTATGACAAAGAAAGCAGTTTCGATATTTTTTTCAATTCTTATTACGGCTTCATCAGCGGCGGCGCAAACGCCGCCGCTGACTCCGCCTGCCCAACCGCCGACACAGCAACCGCAGCAGCCGACGCAAACTCAGCCGCAAACCGTTCAGCCGACGACACAACAACCAACTACGCAGCAGCCCGCTCCTAATCCGTCACAGCCGACACAGCAGCAGCCGAATTTGCCAAATCAGCCGCAAACGCCGGGCGTCACTCCGAGCGGACAGATTGCCAATCCGAACACGGTCATTCAGCAAACGCCGACGCAGAATGTCGGAACTTCTGGCGTCGCGCCCACGGTTTTGCCCGACGATCCGCCGCCGGTCGCGCCGAATTTTGAAGCGCCGCTGCGCCCGCTGCCGTCAGCCGAGCGCGTCGGCGTTGATATGACGAATCAAATGCCAATGACTTTGGAAGAAGCAATCACGCTGGCTTTGCAAAACAATAACGATATTGATTCGTCGAAAATTAATGTGCAGATTGCCGAATTCAATTTAAGAGGAGCGCGCGGTATTTATGACCCGCAACTCGTCGGCGAAAGCTATTACGAACGGCGCACGACGCCGACGGCTTCGACCATCGGCGGCGCGGGCGCGAGCGGCTCGGTTACGCAAAGCGATTTTCGCTCTAACTTCGGAGCGAGCGGTTTCTCGCCGTTCGCGGGCGGCTCATACACCGCCGATTTTTCTTCAGCGCGAACGACAACAAACAACCAAAACGCCTTGCTCAACCCGCAATTTCCGAGCGCGATAAACTTAACTTACATCCAACCTTTATGGCGCGGTTTACGGTTCGACAATAATCGCCGCAACATCGAAATAGCCAAGAAAAATTTAAGTCTGACTGACGCGCAGTTTCGACAGCGCGCCATCGAGGTCATCGCGCAAGTTGAACAAGCGTATTGGAATCTCGTGTTCGCCCTGCGAAATTTGCAAGTGCAGATTGATGCCGTCAAACAGGCGCGCACGCAGCTTGAAAGTAACCAGCGATTAGTCGGTAAAGGCGTTCTCGCGCCGATTGACGTTATCGCCGCGACGACGCAAATCACGACTTTCGAGCAGAGCGTTTACACGGCGCAGGAAGATGTTACACGGGCGGAAAATAATCTGAAAACTCAGATGCTGCCCGACAGAAACGCCGCCGAATGGTCGCGCCCGATTACGCCGGTTTCCGAAGTCAGTCTTGAACCGCCGCGCGTCGCTCTGGAACTCGCCGTCGCCGACGCTCTGCAAAATCGTCCGGAAATCGTCCAACTTCAGACGAACGCTGAAATCAACCGCATTGACGAGCGTTTTTTCCGCGACCAGACGAAGCCGCAGATAAATTTGGTCGGCAATTATACGTCGGCGGGTTTAGCGGGAACGGCAAACGAAATCACGCGTACGACGGGCACTGTCAATACCGAACTGCTGGCGCGAATTAATCAGCTTTCGGCGGCGCAGAATCTGCCGCCGCTCGTCATCAATCCGACGACGACCGTCAGTTCGCCGCCCGGCGGTTTGGTCGGCGGATTTTTCAATTCGCTCGGCGACATTTTCGCGCAGCGCTATCCGACTTACCGCGTTGGCGTGCAAATCGGGCTGCCGTTCGGCAACCGCGTCGCCGAAGCCAATCTCGGTCGCTCATTGGCGGAAGGCACGCAAATCAGAAACACCAGAGCGCAGCAAGAACAAATTATCGAAGCCGAAGTGAGAAATTCCTTACAGTCTCTGCGTTCCGCCGAAGCGCGTTTATCTTCCGCGCTCGCTTCGCGGCAATCCGCCGAACAGCTTTACGAAAGCGAGCAGCGGCAATTTCGTTCGGGCGTGACGACGTTTTATTTGGTTTTGCAAAGACAGACCGAATTACTAGCGGCGCGCGGTAGGGAACTTCAGGCGCAGACCGATTTAAACAAAGCCATCTCGGAATTTCAACGCTCGACGGGAACGACGCTTTCGGCGAACAACGTCACGGTTTCGAGCAGCAGAGATTTTATTAAAACAAATTCGCGGCGGACGACGGCTTTCAATCGAAGATTCTTCAACAATACAGACGAAAAATAAATTGATTTGATGATTTGAAAATCGCCGTGAAGGAAATATAAGCGGCTTAAACCTTAATCATAAATTTTTCACAATCCAGCCGCCGCCTATAACTTCTTCGCCGTTGTAGAAAATCGTCGCTTGTCCGGGCGTGATAGCGCGTTGCGCTTCGTCGAAAACGATGCGGGCGCGACCTTCAGGCAGAGCGTGAATCGTCGCGGGCGCGGGTTCGTGGCGGTATCGGACTTTGACAGAAGCACGGACGGGTTCCGATGGCTCATTGAACGCGACCCAATTGACGCCTTTTGTCGTAAATTCCGGGCAGTCTAATTCTTCCGCTTCGCCGACGATGATTTGATTTCTTGCGCGTTCGATTTGCACGACGTAAAGCGGTTTTTCGTGAGCGATGCCCAAGCCTCTGCGCTGTCCGATGGTGTAGCGGTGAATGCCCGAATGCTCGCCAATTCGTTCGCCGCGCGTGTTGACGATTTCGCCTTTTTCGGGCAGTTCGTCCGAGCGGTTTTCGTGCGTTAGATACCTGTCAATAAATTCGGAGTATTTGCCGTCGGGGACAAAGCAGATTTCCTGCGATTCCTGTTTTTCGGCGACGTATAAATTCGCTTCACGCGCGATGTCGCGGACTTCGCTTTTCAGCATTTCGCCGAGGGGAAAATAGGCGCGGGAAAGTTGGTCTTGTGTTAATTCCCACAGAAAATAGCTTTGGTCTTTCCAATGATTGCGCCCGCGAAACAGGCGATAGCGATTCGCCGCCGCGTCATATTCGACACGCGCGTAGTGTCCGGTCGCCACTTTGTCGCAGCCGAGCGATTGCGCGAGTTTATCTAAAGACGCGAATTTAAGGCGCGAATTACAGGCGACGCACGGAATCGGCGTTTCGCCGTCGAGGTAGCTTTGGACGAACGGTTCGACGACGGATTTTTCAAAATCGCTTTCGAGATTTAAAACATAAAACGGGATGCCGAGCGATTCAGCCACGCGTCGCGCGTCGTAAACGTCGTCAAGCGAACAGCAGCGCGACGGCAGCGGGTCACCGTTTTCGTCAACCGAAATGCCGCGCCGTTGATTCCACAATTGCATCGTGAAGCCGACGAGTTCGTGTCCTTGTTCTTTCAGCAGAGCCGCCGCGCTCGAAGAATCTACGCCGCCGCTCATTGCTACTGCGATTTTCATAACGTTTTATTCTGACAGTGCGAAGGGTTTAGTTGCAAGCGGGGAAATTTACGATGCTTGCAGGATAAGGTATGTAACTTGTCGATTTGAACCGCCCTGAAGTTTTCGCGCCCAAGACGTTTCGAGTTTTGACCAATCGGAAGCGACCAAAATTCCGCTTTCCAAAATCTCGAATCTTGCCGCACGATAACTCGGAATTAAAACGTTTTCGAGATATTTGGTAGAAAGTTTTGGTAAATCAAGACGTTCGATTTCGGATTTGTCGCGCTCCTCGTCAATGCCGATGACGATTTCAATCAAACATTCGGGCGCGCAAATGCGCCGCAGACTTTGAAGAACCGTTTCGTCTCCTGAAACAGCGGCGCGAAGCAAACTGCCCCACGGAAAATGAATGTGAATCTCATCGGCTGTTTCATTTAATTCTTCAGGAAGATTTTCGACGGCGGCTTGGATGAACAGAACATTAGGCAAACCGCCTTTCGACGGTTTCCGCGTCGCCTTCATCGAGATTTTCTCTAGCGGTTTTGTGTTCGCGTCTATCCCGATGTAAAACTTTGACGGATTCGCCCGCGCGCTTTGATATACAAAGCGACCGTCGCCCGTTCCGATGTCCACAACCACGCCTTCGGCGGTATGGAGCGATAAGTTTGCGGAATTCTTCTTTGTCGAGTTATCAGATTGTGCTGCCACGAATTGCTTTTATCATAACTTTTTCCTTTCTACCAAAACATTATAACCGTTTATCTGGGAACTTCAACGGTTTTGAGAATGTCGGAAATTACCGCATCGGTCGTCGCGCCGTCGAGCTCGGCTTCAGCTCGCAGAGAAAGGCGATGACGCAAAACGGGGGGCGCAATGTCGCGCACATCGTCGGGCGTTGGGAAATTGCGCCCGCGAATCGCGGCGAGCGCTTTTGAACAGAGCAGCAGCGCGACCGAGGCACGCGGACTTGCGCCGTAGAGAATCGTCGGATGCGTGCGCGATTTTCTAACAATTTCGACGATGTATCTTTGAACGCCTGCTTCCATTCGCATCGCTTTAACTTCAGCGCGACAATTTTGAATTGATATTTCCTCGGTCAGCGGGGCGATTTCAACTTGTTCCAATTGTCGGGCGTTAAAGCCCGCGTCCCAGCGCGAAACGATTTCCAGTTCAGCCTCCGCCTGCGGATAATCAATCAAAATTTTCAGCAGAAATCTGTCGAGCTGCGCTTCGGGCAGGGGGTAGGTTCCTTCGTATTCAATCGGATTTTCCGTCGCCAAAACAGTGAACATCGGCGAGAGCGGATAGCGTTCGCCGTCAATCGTGGTTTGCCGTTCTTCCATCGCTTCCAAAAGGGCAGCTTGCGTTTTCGGCGGCGTGCGGTTGATTTCGTCCGCTAATAAAATATCCGTGAAAATCGGACCTTGCCGCAGTGCGAATTGCGAGGTCTGCATATTGAAAACATTCGTTCCGGTGATGTCGGACGGCATCAAGTCGGGCGTAAATTGAATGCGCGAAAAATCCGCATTGAGAATTCGCGCCAGCGTTTTGACGGTCAAAGTTTTCGCCGTGCCGGGAACGCCTTCGAGCAGCGCGTGTCCTTCGGCGAGAACGGCGACTAAAATTTGTTCGATAACCGCATCTTGCCCGACGATGACTTTGCCAAGTTCGCCCGTAATATGGGCGACGGTGGTTGGTGTATATGTAAGCATTTTAGGAAGTAATCTACCATACATTAATAAAAGAATGAATATATTACAATGAAAATAGATATGCGACAGTATCGCTTTTTGAATACTTAATTTACAATAGTTTGTGTTTTTAATATAAGAGATTGTTATGAAATTTTCCTTAATTTTTTCACTTGTTCTATTTTTTCTCGTACCTCTTACAGTAAATGCCGACATCGCCTTTTTGCTTCACGAAGCGCATGGCGTGAGCGGAGAAATGACCGGAGCCGGACATATTGCTATTTACATCTCGAATGTTTGCGCCGATTCGCCGTTAGCGATCCGAAAATGTCGTGATGACGAGCAAAAAGGCGTAGTTATAGCTACATACCCGAATTTTGGCGCGGATAAAAATTATGAATGGCTGGCGATGCCGCTAATGCCCTATCTTTACGGCGTTGATTCTGAACAGGCGGTTCCGCTCTACGCCAATGGTGAAGTTCGCACGCTTTTAGACGAAACGAATCGTGCCAAATATCTGTCGAAAATTATTCCGGCGATGTCTGACGGCACTTTAGCGCCCGGAAGATGGTCAATGAGCGTCGGACAGGGCTTTAACCGCGACCTTTACGCTTTTACGGTAAAAACTACCGCTGAACAAGACGCCCGTTTTATCGAGAAATACGGCACGACGGGCGAAAATAATGACTTTAATGTGATGTTTAAAAATTGCGCTGATTTTACCGGGAAAATTATGAATTTCTATTTTCCGAATTCCAGTTCGCGCGATTTTATCAACGATTTCGGAATGACTACGCCGAAAGGACTAGGCAGGAGTTTTAAGAAATATACAAACAAACGACCAGCTATGCTTTTTCACATCACCAAATATCCGCAAATTGACGGACCGATTATGCGAAGTTTCGGGCTGCGGAATTTTACGGAAATGGCATTCACCTCAAAGAAATATTTCGTTACCGAACTGCTGACAATGCCGGTATTGATGCCGCTTTTTGCTGGAACATATTATTTGACCGGATACTTTAACATAGATTCCGCTTACCGCGATTATCCTTCGCCGGAGATGGCGCGGCTTAATTTACAAAAGCACCTGCGTTCAAAGCGACTCGATTTTGTCGAAAATACCGTGACTTTGGAAGACATCGAGAATAGCAGAAAGGCGGAAAAGAAACGTATCTTCGGAGAAAAGCAAACGTGGGAAAAATATCGGCAAGAGCTTAAGCCGATGATTGCGAATGCCCTAAAAGAACGGCTGTTTGCCGATGATGAGGAAGTTAAAAAGTTTTACAATCATCTTGAAGCGCAAAGCGAGCCTTTTTTAGACGGGAACGGCGAATTGATGTTAAAGGTCAACAACTACGGTCAGAAAGCCTTGTTGGGAATTACCCGCAGAAACATTCTCAGCGCAAATTCCGATGTTCGCCTCGCATACAAATTAATGCTCGTCAAAGTAAAAGCTGAACTCGGCGCGTCAGAAAAAAACCGCGAGACTATGGAAGTTTTCGAGGCGAACTGGCAATTATTACAGGAATTATCAAAACGCACCGCCGCGTTGCCGTCGGTGCAGATACCGAATAGCGCGCGATTTTTGACCACGCCGAGAAAGGTATCGTTTAAGAAAAAATTTACGAATGTTTTGGTGAAAGTGTTGCGATAACAATCGGCAGGCGTTTTAACGCAAATCAAAAATCAGCATTTTCAAAGCTAAAATTAGCACGGTTGCGAGAAAAATTCGTTTCAGCCAAACCTCATTTAATTTCGTTACGGTATAAGCACCGGCGTATGCGCCGACGAACATTGTGACGGCTAAAAGTGCGCCTAATTTATAATCAACCAAACCCTGCCACATAAAAATAACGGTAGCAATCGAAGACGAAAAAACATTGATAAGTTTAGTCGAAGCGACCGATTCGGTGAAAGTCATTCCGAAAAAGGCGACGAGCGAGGCGGTCAGCATCGTCACGTAGCCGCCGCTGTAAAGTCCGCCGTAAATACCCAAGAGAAATGTCAGAACGTAAGTGATTATCAAAGAGTTGGGCGAAACGCTTTCGACTTTCGCAACGCCTGCGTCGCGTTTTATCAAAGTGAAAATCGTGACGACGATCATCGCCGCCGAGACGATAATCGGCATCGTTTTATCGGAAATAAAACCGACCGACGCCGCGCCGATTGCCGAACCGACAACCGTTAATAAAACGAGCGGCGAGACTTTTTTTTTATTAATCGCGCCTTGTCTTAAAAACGGAATCGTCGCGCCGATTGCCATAAACGTCAGCCCGAACATATTCGTGGCGACGGCGACTTTCGGCTCGATGCCGAACTGGAACATCACCGGAACAGTGATCAGTGAATTACTGCCCGTGACCACGCCGATCGCGCTCGTGATGAAGAAAAGCAAAATTAGTAAAATTAAAGCGGAAATTGATAGATACACAGTTTTTACCGAGAGCGCATTGAGCGCTGGCAGCGCGAACAAAAGTTTCGATTAAATTCAATTTTAAGTATAGAAGAAGTTTTTAAATTGCTCACGCAATCTTGGCAGGCAAGATGCTTGCGCTCCGACTATTTCCCGGCAGTTTTTTTGGAGCGTTTCAATCCTAATTTTTCTTCGACTTCGCGCAAACGACCGGTTAAATCCAAAACTTCGCGTTTGCCGGTCGGCGCGCCGCGAATAATTTCTTCGCATTTGAACAGCAGATTTTCCGTTTCGGTAAAATTTAATCGAGCGCGTTCGGCGATGAGCCGCGCCAAATCCTTGTGCGAAGTCGTGAAATTATCCGCTCCGATTAATCGCGCCGCGCGCCGGCGAAAATCCGTATAGATGTTTTCAATCGCCAAATCAAAGGCGCGCGTTCGCTGTTGAAGTTCAGCCATCGCGGAAACGTATTCGAGTTTTGAAAGACGATTCGGCTCGTTTTCCGGCAGCGGTCGGGCGAAACGGCGGCTTTGAGAAAATAAAATCAAACTGACGAGCGCGGCGAATTGCAAAAAAATCGCCGTGAGCGGCGTTCCCGCAAAATACCCCAAAAGACGATTTTCGCCCGCGCCGTAGCCTTGATGAAATTCATCGAAGGCAATCAGCCCGTCGCCGGAAGCGACGATGTTCGTCGCCAACTGCGCGTTGTCAACGAGGTTGATGCCGCCGTTCGAGACGATATACGGGTCAGCCAAAAAAACGATTTGTCCAGCGCCGAAAGGAAAATCAGCGAGCAGCGTTTTTCCGCCGCCCGCCAGATGCGCGACCGGCGCGGCGGGCGCAGATGTTTCAACCGCGTCATCTGTTCTTTCGGCGATTACATTCGGCGGCGCGTCGTCATAACTTTTTTCAACATCGCCCGAAGAATTTCCGGGCGCGAACGTTTCGCCTGCCGAATTACCAACGTTCGCAAAACGCTCGAAAGTTATTGACGAGGCGAAGCGCGACGGCTGAACGGCATTGACGCGGTTTGTGTAAACAGTCGGCTGCGACGGACGTGCGGCGGCGATTTTTTCCGTCATCTGTTTTTGATCCGACGGGTCAATGCTGAAAAACGTCGGTTCGATTTCCGGGACGACCGAAATGTTCCAAGCCGCCGTCGTTTTGACGAATTCAAGCGGCGGCTCGCGGTCAACAATAACCAGTTTTCCGCCCATCGAGACCCAGCGCATAATCTGTTCGATTTCCTTTTCGTCAAACTCGCGTCTGACCGCCCCGATAACGACAAAAGTTTGCGGCGCGCTTATACTGCCGCCGTCGGCAGCGGCGAGCAGGGCGGACGGCGGTTCCTGCCAGCGCGAAACCGGTCTGCCCGTCTCCGCCAGCAAATCGTAAAAAGCCCGCGTGCCGGTCGCGCCCGCGTTATAGGTCGAACGGTTCGGATTCGATTCGCTATCCGGCGTTTTTTCCTTTTGCACGTAAGAGGCGGCGTTTAGTCCGACCAGAACGACAATCAGAAAAACCAGGGCTGTAAAAATGAGAAATTTTTGTTTCATCCGCTCATAAATAAGAAGCGCAAATCTGAAATTTCAAATTTGAAATTTGTCACCAAATCAAACGCCGATGGCTTTTTGATATTCTTCCTTAAATTCCGTCCAATCCGTTTCTCGCGCGTCGTCCGAGCCATACCAATGGCGCTCGTAGTTGCCGGTCAGACCGCTCATATTTTCATACAGCTCGCTCTTCCCGCTCACGTCACGCAGGTAATCGCGGTTGGTTTTATGCTGCGAAAGCCCGATGATTTTTCTTTCGCTCAACTCGCACAAAAAAGCGATGTAGCCTTTGCGAATCGCGCCGCGCAAATCGCCCTCGCCCGCCAGCCGCTCGGCTTCGCCGAATAAACTCCGTGCCGTTTCGTCTGCCGTTAAACGCTCGCCCAAAACGACGCGCTCCTTTTTTTCGGCTCTTTCTTTGAAACGGAATTGACCGGCGAAAAACGGCGCGAAACGATAGACCAAAAATCCGATTGCGCCCAGAATCAAAGCGTAAAGAACCAATTGCAGAATAAACGAAAGCGATGAAAAATTCGTCGCCGAAGACGGTGAAATGTTCGCCCGGGGAAAAATTTCGGCGAGCCATTTTACGACGCGGTTGTATATTTTTTCCAGCAGATTTTCGCTTGCCTGTTCGGGTTTTTGATATTCTTCGCGCTGCAAAATTTCCTCCAGCTTGCGTTTGTCTTCGTCTTTGGAGTGGCTTGCGGCGGGCGAATTTTCGAGTTCGCCGACTTTACGTTCGAGCGCGTCGAGCCGTTCGACGATTTCTTCCAAAATCGCCGCGCGCTTTGCTGAAACGCGCGGCTCTCTTTGGTATCGGTCGAGTTTTTCAGCCAGCCATTGATTGTTCGTTTCGATGGTTCCGCTTTGCCATTCGACTCGTTCCGAAGCCGGCAGCGCCGCGCGTGTCCGCGCCAATGTTTCGCGTTCAATTTTCAGGTATTCCGAGTTGGAAAAATTTGCGGCGTCGAGGTTGGCGAAATCTTCGATTAAAATTTTCGCGTCTTTTATATTTGCGCGGTATTCCGGCAAAGTCGCGGCAAAAACGTTCGGGGAAGAAAACACAAAACACAAAATAAACGAAAACAGAACGGGGCGCGCGAAATTGACCGGATGAAATTTAGAGTTAAATCGAGGTTGAGCGGCGTTCATCTTTAATCTGAATTTTTCGTAAATTCCAAAACTAAATTTTAATTTAAGCCCAAAGGCGAGGTCGAAGATTTTTGTTTCGGCGGTTGCGCCGATGAAACCGAATTTGCCAGAGCCGGCTGCAAAGGATTAACGAAGTTCTGTGGCACGGCGGGAATCTCGCCGAGACGCTGCGCCGCCAGCAATTCGATGTCGTAGCCTTCGTGACGAACGCGCTCGTCAACGTAAAGCAGACACAGACCGATCATCCAGACGGGCATCAGCAAAATAAAGCTCGCTTGCCAGACGAATTGGTTGGCGATTTCATACCAAGCCGGAATCAAATCGGCGTCGAAATCAAAATTGAAAACGGGAACGCCTTCGAGATAAGCATACCAACCGAGCGGCAGATACAGAAGCGAAAGAGCCGAGTAAGCGGCGACGGTGGTGAAAACAAACAGCGCGGCAAAGCGTTTGACGTTGCCGCTCGCCAGCGTCGCGCTTCTGCCGATTGCCGAAAAAACCGTTTGTCCTTCGACCAGCATCACCTGCGGCACATACGCAAAACGCGACGCCGCCAAAAAAAACAGCCACGCGGCGGCAGACAAAACCGTCGCGCCGAGCAAAAAAGAAACGAGAAAAATCAGAAACGGCGAAAAGCTGAACGCTACGGCGGAAATGGTAATCGCCAAAACTGTAATCAACAGCCCGAAATAAAAAACCGCTATGCCGACGACGGCGAGCAGAACGGCGATAATAATTGAAGCGACGATTAAGCCGCCAAGCCGCGACCGCACATTTTTGTAAGTTTCGCGGAACGAAAGCGGTTCCTCGAACAAAAGATGCCGCACAAAGTTGCGCGAAGCGCCGCCCATCACAGTCAAAGTCGCCACCGTCTCGGTCAGCCAGATGACAAGCGTTCCAACCCACGCGAAAAGATAATAAACAATCATATCGCCCGCCTCCGGCGACAACCCGACGGAAAACACCTCACGTCCAAGAATCGTCCAGCCGATGGAAACAAGCGTCCCGACGACGACCGGCGGCGCGGCAATAAAAATAAACATCCAGAAATTTCGGCGGTAAAATCTGACGGCGCGGTCAATCAAATCGCCCGCGCCGAGCGGCGTGAGCGATAGTTGAGAATTGGGGTTTGTCAAATTGCTCATTGCTTTATCAATTCTTATTTAAGTATATCTTTTCTTAAAAATTTCTCGCAATCGTTAACAAAAAAGGTGTTGCTTCAATAAAAGCAACACCTTGAAAAATTCTGAATTAATGAAAATCAGAAGTTAATCCGCAACATAATGTCTATCAACCGACCGCCCGGATCATTCGTGGTCGAAATGTCCTGGTAAGCCGAGCCGTTGCCGAGTTGACCGAAAGTTGACCCGCCGACTCCGACATTAACTACGTCCACGCCAAATCCGCCGACGCGGAAGTTGGGCATATTCAAAGCGTCGAGGAAAGTCGCTCTCAATTCGACATTGCGTTTCTCGTCAATAATGAATTTTTTAGCTACGCTTACGTCAAACTTAAAGAAACCAGGACCATAAACAATTAAGTCGTTAAAACCACACTCGCCGGCGAACCTTTGCTGACAGTTGCCGAATCCAGCCGGAGCGATAAATCTGCCGGTCGGACCGCCCGTTCCGAATGTCGTTCCATATCCGTTATTGGCAGTGTTGGTAACGTCTATGTTAAATGCTTTTTGCGTATTCAAGATGATGTCATCAGGCAGATAAGTAACCACGTTCGGACCTTTGCGAACTTTGATTTCCTTCTGAAGATCCTTGACCGTCATACCGACCAGAGTGGTTCGCCGTTTAGTCTTGGCAATGTCACTCTGGTCGGCATGACGGTCAAGG
>CADCUR010000291.1 GCA_902805935.1 uncultured Pyrinomonadaceae bacterium | reverse complement strand
GCCAAGCACAAAGATTCGCTGCTGCTTTTCCGTCTCGGCGATTTTTACGAAGCGTTTGACGAAGACGCCCGCCTGCTCGCACGCGAACTCGACATCGTTTTAACTTCGCGTTCGATGGGCAAATCGGCGGAACGCGTGCCGCTCGCCGGAGTTCCGCATTTCGTTCTCGAAAAACATCTCGCCACATTAATTGCGCGCGGTCATCGCGTCGCTATCTGCGAGCAAACCTCGCCCGCGCCCGTCAAAGGCAGCGACGGAAAAAAACTGATTCAGCGCGAAGTCGTGCGCATAGTTACGGCGGGGACGATTATCGAACCGCTGCTTTTAAACAGCAAATCGAATAATTATCTGGTCGCTTTTACGAGCGACGGCAACCGCGCCGGAATCGCTTACGCCGATATCACGACCGGCGATTTCGCGGTGACGGAAATTGATAACAAAGACGCTCTAGCGGAACTGCAGAGGCTCGCGCCCGCCGAGATTTTACTGACAGAAACCGAAGTGGAATTTTCCAATCGGGATTTGCCGCAATTCGTCACGAAACTAAATGCTGAAGCGTTTGACATAAAAAACGCTAGAAAAACTCTTCTCAAACATTTCAATTCCAAAACTCTAAAACCGTTCGGACTCGAAGACGCGCCGCTGGCAACCTCGGCGGCTGGGGCGTTAATCGCTTATTTGAACGAATCGCAATTCGGCGCGGCGGATAATTTAACCCGGCTGACAACTTACGACAGCCGCCAGTATATGCTCCTCGACGCCAGAACTTTGCGCAGTTTGGAGATTTTTGAAAGCGCATCGGGGGCGAGTCTTTTATCAGTGATTGACCGCACGAAAACCGCGATGGGCGGCAGGCTGCTTCGCCGTTGGCTGCGCCAGCCGCTGCTCGACTGCGCGGAAATTTACCGCCGTCAGGAACATCTCGCCTGGTTTAAGGATAATAAAAAAGAGCGTCGGGACGCACAGGACGTTTCCACAAACATAAAGGATTTGGAACGCATATCGAGCCGCGCCAAAGCCAATTACGCTTCGGCGTACGAACTTCTGGCGTTCGGTAAAAGTCTGGAGATGATTCCGCAAATCAAACAGATTTTGCGCGGTGACACGGTTCGGTTCGGTCAACTGCTGGCGCATCTGCCCGAATGCGCGGCGACGGCGAACCTGATCCGGCGCGGAATCAATGAGGAACTTCCCTCTCGCTATTCGGAGCAGACAGGAATTATCCGTTCCGGTTTTTCCGAAGAACTCGACAAACTTCGCGCGACGCTCAAAGACGGCAAAGGGTTTCTGGCGGAGCTGGAAAAACGCGAGCGCGAGCGCACTGGCATCAAAAGCCTGCGCGTCGGTTTCAATAAAGTTTTCGGCTATTACATCGAAGTCACGAAATCAAATTTGTATCTCGTTCCCGAAGATTATACGCGCAAACAGACGCTTCTGCCGGCGGAGCGGTTCGTCACGCTCGAACTCAAAGAATACGAATCTTTAGTCATTCACGCGCAGGAGCGCGTCGCCGAACTCGAAAATAATCTGTTTCGGCAAATCTGTCTGGAGGTCGGAAAAAACCGCTCCGAAATCGCGCTCGCCGCCGCGACGATTGCCTACACTGACGCGATTTGCGCTTTGGCTGACATCGCCGACGAATACGATTACACACGTCCGGCGGTTAACGAAACCTCCCTTTTGCGGATAAAAAACGGGCGCCACGCCGCGCTCGAAAAAATTTTCGCCGAGCGGGAATGCGAATTCGTTGCCAACGACGCCGCGCTCGGCGGCAACGGCGCGCCGCAAATCGCATTAATTACCGGACCGAACGCTTCCGGCAAATCAACCTATCTGCGACAGATCGCGTTGATAGTTTTGCTCGCGCAAATCGGCAGTTTCGTTCCGGCTGATGAAGCCGTCGTCGGAGTTTGCGACCGAATTTTCACGCGCATCGGACTTTACGACCGCATCGGCAGCGGCGAATCAACGTTTATGACTGAGATGATTGAAACCGCCGAGATTCTGCATCACGCCACGCCGCAGAGTTTGATTTTGCTCGACGAATTGGGGCGCGGAACTTCGACTTTCGACGGCTTGGCGGTGGCGCGGGCGGTTTTGGAATTCATCCACAATCACCCGAAGTTGAAAACGCGGACGCTTTTCGCCACTCATTATCACGAACTCGCCGAACTCGAAACGATTTTGCCGCGAATCGAGAATTTCTACTTTTTAATTGACGAAAAAAACGATAAACTCACATTCAAATATCGAATCGCCCGCGGCACGGCGCTGAAAAGTTACGGCGTTTATGCCGCGCAACTCGCCGGTTTGCCAAAGCCGGTCGTGCATCGGGCGGAAGAATTGCTCAGCGAATACGAACGCAAAGACGGCGGCGAGAAAAATCTGAAAACCGATTTTTCCGAAATTGAATTGAAATTGTCGGAGATAGACACCGATGTGCTTTCACCGGTTGAAGCGTTGATGAAAATCTACGAATTGAAAAATATGCTCGACGAAACGGAGCGAATTTATCCCGAATTGAAAAAAGCTTTCGGTTAAATTCAAGCGATTCCGCGTTATCAAGAGAAAGGGGAAACAAATATGGCTCTGCTGAATTTCAAGTATTCGGATTTGAAAGAGATAAATCTGAAAGATTTTTTTTGGCGGCTTTACACCAAAGCGTTTGACGAAGAAGATTTGTTGAGCAACGCCGCGCAGGTCGCGTATTTTTTTCTGTTCGCGCTGTTTCCGCTGTTGCTTTTTCTAGTCAGCATTTTCGGCATCGTTCTTGGTTCCGATAAGGAATTGAGAACTGAAATGTTTCAGTATCTGCAACAAACGATGCCCGGTTCGGCTTACGATCTGGTCAAAAGCACGATTGATCAAGTAACCGAAAGCAGTTCCGGCGGAAAATTAACGTTCGGGCTGCTCGTCGCTTTATATTCGGCTTCGGCGGGACTCGACAGTCTTCGCATCGGGTTGAACGGCGTTTACAACCTGGCGGAAAAACGTCCGTGGTGGAAAACCAAATTGCTTTCAATAGCGATGACGCTCGGCTTGGGCGCTTTGCTCACGCTCGCGCTCGGCATAATTTTTTACGGCGGCAAATTCGTCGAGTTGATTTTTGAATCGCTCGGTCTTGGGCTTGAATCGCCGTTCGTTCTCGGCGTTCTGCAGTTTGCGATTATGGCGATAGTTTTGGTGACGATGTTCGCGCTCGTTTACAGCTACCTGCCGCAACACAAAAAACCCGGCTGGACGTGGATCACGCCGGGCGCGATTGTCGGCATCATTTTGTGGCTCGTTCTCTCTTTTGCATTTCGACTTTACTTGACTTATTTCAACACTTACGATGCGACCTACGGTTCGCTCGGCGCGGTGATTATTCTGATGCTGTGGCTCTATCTGACGGCTTTAGTCATTTTGTTCGGCGGTTCGATGAACGCTACTTTGCAGGAATTTACCGACCCGGAAGCCGCCGAAGCCGGCGCGATAAAAGCCCATGCCAAAGAAGCGGTCGCTAACCCGGAAGCGAGCAAAACGAAAACCGTGGAAGACAAAAAAGCAGAGATTTTGCCAGCGATGGCACAACTGGGAAAAGACGACGCCGAAGTCAAAACCGCTGCCGAAGAGCGCCGTCGCCGCTCGCTCGAACCTGTGGGCGAAAAGAAATCGCCGGTAAAATTAGCGATTGGTCTGGTCGTCGGATTAGTCGAAAATATTTTCTTTTCAAATAAGAAACGTTAAACGAAGATTTATTTTTATGTCATTGATGCTGGCAGAAATCGCCGAACAGCCGACGGTTTTGGAAAAAACGATTCGGCTAGAGACCGGAAAATTAAAAAAACTCGGCGTTTTTCTGCGCGAACGTCCGATTGATTTAATCGTTTTAGTCGCCCGCGGCAGTTCCGATAACGCGGCGTTTTTCGGTCGGTATCTTTTGGAAATTACAACCGGCATTCCGGTTTCGTTATCCGCGCCGTCGGTTTTTACGCTTTATAATGCGCGTTTGAAATTGAACCGCGCGCTGGTTATCGGCGTGTCGCAGTCGGGCGAAGGCGCCGACATCAATCAAGTTTTGGAAAGCGCGAAAAAATCCGGCGCCTTTACGCTCGGCATCACAAATTTTGCCGATTCGACGCTTGCCGCCATCGCCGACGAAACTTTACTGATTCACGCCGGACGAGAAAAGAGCGTCGCCGCCACGAAAACCTACACCGGACAGATGCTGCACTTTTACCTGCTGGCTTCGGTTTTGGCTGAGACAAAGCTCGCCTACGAAAAAATTCCCGAATTTACGAATCAGGTTTTAAAGCTAAAATCACAAGTCGAAGAATTAGTGCAGCGATACGTCTTTATGGAAAACTGCGTCGTCGTCGGGCGCGGGTTGAATTATGGCAATTCTTACGAATTGGCTTTGAAATTGATGGAGACCTGTTACGTTGTCGCCGAAAGATTTTCCTCCGCCGATTTTTTTCATGGTCCGCTGGCAATCGTCGAGCGGCGATTTCCGGTGATTTTATTCGCGCCGCAAGGCGTGACGCAAACGAGCAGTTTAGATTTGTTAAATCGTTTGAAAGAACTGCACGCCGATTCTTTTTCAATCACTAACGACGAAAAAATCGCCGCGCTCAGTTCCAGGAGTTTGTTGCTTCCCGAGGAGATTGGGGAATTTTTGTCGCCGATTCCCTTTATCGTTCCCGCCCAGCTTTTCGCCGCACTGCTCGCCGAAGCCAAAGGCTTGGACGCCGACGCGCCGCGCTCGCTGACGAAAGTGACAAAGACGATTTAGTCCTTCGTCCTTCGCATCGCTCAGAAAAGATTCGAGTCTTTATAAACACGAACAAAGGACGAAGAACTAAAGACGAAGGACTTTATCGCATCGCCTCTAACAAGGCTTCACGCATCTGTCCGGCGCTGCGCCAGCGCCGCTCCGGTTCTTTGGCGATGGCGGTTTCGATGACGGCGGCGACGCGACGCGGAACTTCCGGCAGACGTTGGTTTATCGGGACAATCGGTTTTTCAAAAATCGCTTTGACGGTTTCCGAAATTCCGGCGCGCGGGCTGATGTCGAGGGCGTGCGCGCCGGTAACTAAACTGTAAGCCGTCATTCCAATGGCGTATATGTCCGACGGCGGCTTTACTTCCTTAAAATCTCTGACCTGTTCGGGCGGCATATAAGCAATTGTTCCGGCGACATCGCCGACCATCGTGACGCCGCTCATTCCCGTCTGCTTGAAACTTTTCGCCAATCCAAAATCGGTCAATTTGGCGACGTATTTCGGATACGTGCCGTCAACCAGTATGTTTTGTTCTTTGATGTCGCGGTGAACAAATCCGTGCGAGTGGGCGAAATCGAGCGCCCCGAGCGTTTGTTCGATGATTATCACGACTTCGCGGTAATCGAGTTTGCCGCCGCGCATTTTGGAAAATTTCGAGGCGTCCATTCCGCCGACGTATTCGGTCACCAGGTAAACGATGCCGTTGTGCGTGCCGTGTTCGATATAGCTGACGATATGCGGATGGCGAAGGCTGGCGGCGACTTCGATTTCGCGCAAAAATCTTTTTAATGATTGCTCGCTGACGGCGACTTCCGGCAGCAGCGTTTTGACGGCGACGACGCGACCGTCTTTGTTTGAACGGGCGAGCATCACGCTGCCCATACCGCCTTTTCCGAGAATTCTAATCATCTGGTAGTTCGGAATCGGCTGCGGGTTTTGCCGAAGTTTCTCGCGGCAGTCGTCGCACAGAAACGAGAGCTTGGCGTCGGGACGCGAGGCTTCCGCATTTGAAGGAATGCCGCAGTTGAGACATTGCACCGTGATCAAAGACGGAAGCGTTTCGCTGAATTTCGGGACGCCGTCAGCGTATCGCAGCGTTTCGTTAGCCCCGACGGAAACTTCGACTTCGAGAACCGTTTCGCCGCCCTGTATGCGGTCGCCGTTTTTCAGATGCGCGGTCTCTACTTTCAGATCGTTGACGAACGTTCCGTTGGTCGAACCCAAATCACGCAGAAAAGTTTGCGGCGGCGCGATTTCGAGAAGACAGTGATTGCGCGAAAAATAGCGGTCGTGCGGCAGACAGAACTGCGAGTCTTCGCTCCGTCCGATCGTGAAAGTTTCGTGCTGGTCAAACGTGAAAGCGCGTCCCGTTTGCGGACCGGCTATCACGCGCAGTGTTACTCGCATTCGATGTCTATCTATCGTATCGCTAATACAATTAAAATTATAATCAAAATCAAAAATATCTATGAAAACTTTAAAAAAATCAAGGCAGATTGTTTCCGCAGCGCCCGCAGAATTTTATATTTGGTGGAAATACGCTGCCGCAGCGTCCGCAGATTTTCTTCATCGGTCGCTGAACGTCGTGCGGAAAATTCGACGGGAATCCGGCGGGCGAAAATTTCGGCAATCCGTTTAATTGCGACAAGTTCAAACCGCAGTGACCGCAGAATTTTGAATCCGGCGGCAGAGTCGCCGAGCAGCGCGGACACTGAAAGTTCTTTTGATTTTCAGTTTCGCTGATAACGTCGAACGAATGATTGCCGCACCTGCCGCAGAACTTCACGCCTTCAGCGAAACGCGCACCGCAGTTGGCGCAGGCGACGATGCCCGGCATCACGCTCGGCGCCGGCGAACCGCCGCTCCGACTGCCAACGCCTGACGGCGACGGTTGGCTGCGCGAGGCGTCGCGCAGAGGTTTTAACTGCGCCTGAATCAATTGCTCGCCCGCGCCGTCGCGGATTTCAATTACGCGCTCGTCGTCTTTTTCGCCCGCTTTGGAAACGCGCAAAACGTGCCGACCGGCGGGAATCGTCGTTAAAATAATTTTACCGGAACTGCCGACGCTTCCCTTCCGCTCGTCGTTAACATAAACCTCTGCGCTCGCGGGCGCGAGAATCACCAGCCGCGAAGTTCCGATTGTTTTTTTGTCTTCGACATCTTCGGTCGCCGCTTCGAGTTCCGCAATCCATTCGCCGACTGTCGAGGGACGCTTTGCCGGTTCGATTTCCAAAGACCGCATTACCACCAGCTCGACATCACGCGGTATGTCGGAACGAAGCGTCGAAAGCGGCGGCGGCGCGTGCATAATTTTCTGCATCACGAGCTGCATCAAATCGCCCGTGAAAGGCGTTCGCCCGCCGAGCATCAGATACGCAATTGTCCCCAAAGCGTAAACGTCGGCGCGAACGTCAACGCCTAATTCCGGCTGCATCTGTTCGGGCGCCATAAATTCCGGCGTGCCGATGATGCCGCGCGAAGACGGCGTAGCGTTTGAGCTTGCGTCCGTCACGGTTTGATTAACGATTTTCGCCAAACCGAAATCGCCGACTTTGATAAAACCCTCGCTCGATTTGCCTCGGCTCATTATAAAAATGTTGGCGGGCTTCAAATCGCGGTGCAGTATTCCCGCTTCGTGCGCGGCTTCCACTCCGTCGGCGATTTGGCGCAACAATTTGACGGCGCGTTTGACCGGCAGAGTTCCTTCGCGGCGCAAAAGCTGATGCAGCGTTTCGCCCTCAACGTATTCCATTACGAGGTAAAAAACGCCTTCCGCCGATTCGCCGAAATCCGTCACGTCAACGATGTGCGGATGCGAAATCGAAGCCGCCGCCATCGCTTCGCGCTCGAATCGGGCAATCGCCTCGCCTTCCTGCAGTTCTTCGCTGTTTAAAATATCCTGCCGCACGGTTTTGACGGCGACGCGTCTGGTTCCCAAGTTTTTATCACGCGCCAGATAAACCTGTCCCATAGCGCCGCGCCCCAATCTTTTTTCGATGTAATAACGATTGGCGAGCAATTGTCCGCCGGGCAAAGTTTGGCGCGTTTGCGTTTGGTCATACGGACAAAAATTCACTTCGTCCGCGTAACACAATTCACATTTCGGGCATTCCTTCATCGCTTTTTATTTTGCTATAAGTTGCTTTTTTTCTAAACTCTGACGCGCGGCGAATCGAACTTTTTTGCAATCGCCGTTTTTTTGTTGTTATAATTCGTTTCGTTAGGTATGGGTTGTTAGCTCAGTTGGTAGAGCAACGGACTCTTAATCCGTGGGTCGCAGGTTCGATCCCTGCACAGCCTACCAATTTTAGAAAAGACAGATTTTTATAATCTGTCTTTTTCAATTTAAACAAACTCTTCAGAGCAATTTAGACTTTTTTGCGTAATATCGCGTCTAAGAGTTTGAGCGTGAAAAGGCTTTGCTCTCAAAGGCGCGTCTTGTAGAATTCTCGTGCTGAATTGTTCCGAAAAATTCACGAGTAATGTTATTTAACTTAACCGATGAGCAACTTGTCGAATTGGCAAATGCGGGAAACCCGAATGCTTTCGGCGAAATCGTTAAAAGATGGGAGCGAAAGATATTCGCTCTGTGTTTCGGTATGCTTGCGCGCGAGGACGAAGCACGCGACGCGGCGCAGGAAACTTTTATTGCCGCCTTTCGAAACTTGAAAAATTTTCGCGGCGAAGCGAAAGTTTCTTCTTGGCTGCACCGCATCGCCGTCAATCAGTGTTTGACAACGAAACGCCGCCAGAAAACCCGTTCGGAAAATTTCCTTGACGATGAGGAAAACGCCGATGAACGAGTTTTCATCGCGCTTTCGCGCCAGATGCCGTCGAAAACGATTGAGCAGAACGAAAGACTGCATCTCGTTCGTCAGGCGGTCGGGTCACTGCCCGCGGATTTGCGGCAAGTGATCGTGATGAAGGAATTTGAAGAAATGACGTTTCAGGAAATTTCCGACGTTTTGGAACTGCCATTAAGCACGGTCAAAAGCCGCGTTTACACGGCTCTCAAACAATTACGGATGAAACTCGAAAGAACTCCGGTCGAAATTGTTTGAGACATTTTGAAAAAAGTTATGCTGAACAATAATCATAAATCTTGCCATTTCGCCGAGCAGACAATTTCGTATCTTTACGGTGAAACGGAAGCGAGCGATAGAGTTAAATTTGAAGCGCATTTGGAAGACTGTTCGCAATGTGCCGATGAATTGGCGGGCTTCAGCTTCGTGCGCTCGGCGGTTCTAGATTGGCGAAACGAAGATTTTGTCAAATTGCAAACCCCGTCTTTCAATATTCCGGCGCTTGAGTTGAAAAATCCATCTGCGCCCGCGACCAGCCCGACCGAATCGCGCTCGTGGTTCGGCGGTTTCGGAAAGATATTCGCTTTTAATCCGGTTTTGTCAGCGTCGCTGGCGGTTCTGGTTGTGTGTTTCGGCGCGGCTTTGTTGACGCTCGATTTTTCCGGCGGCGACGAGAATGCCGGAAACGAAAACAGTGCGAAATTAGCTCAAGCCGCCGTTTCGCCGATGGTCGAAGCGTCGAAAAAAGCCGAAACAACAACTATTGCTGACAAAGATTCCAAAAATATTGCCGGCAAAGATTCTAAAAAATCTCTGCCGCCGGATGTTAAAGCCGCCGATTCATCGCGGCAAGCAAAAGGCGAAAAACAAATTATGCCGGTTAAATCAGCCGTTAAAGTTTCCTACGGTTCGCCGAAAATAGACGCAGGCAGTTCGGCTCGAAATTTGAAGGACGCAAGCGATAACATCAAAAGCATTAAAAAACCTATGTCCGTCAGAAAACAGCAAGTTCCGAATTTAAATGTCGCCGATGATGAAGACGAAACTCTCCGCTTGGCGGATTTGTTTGACGAAATTGACGCCGGATAATCGGAAGAAAAAGAAAATGAAAAAATACAATTACAAGACTTTGATTTTCACGATTTTATTGCTGACCGTTTTTTTTTCGGCGGTCAAGGCGCAGGATGAAATGCCGCCGGAGAACGTCGCGCCGCAAAATTCCAATCAGGCGCGTCGTCCGAATCTTCTGACGGAACTTGATTTAAGCCCGAATCAAATTCAGCAGATTCGCCGCATCAATGCCGATAAACGACCGCTTGTGCGCGAGGCGCAGCAAAAGTGGCGCGAAGCCAATCGCCGCCTCGACCAAGCCATCTACGCCGACAACGCCGACGAGACGGAGATTCAAGTTCGGCTAAAAGACGCTCAAGCTGCCCAAGCCGAACTTATCAAAATTCGTTCGGCAACCGAGTTCGCCGTGCGGCAGATTTTAACGCCCGACCAGCTCGTCAAATTCCGCGACATTCGCCGACGGTTTATGGAGCGAATGGAAAATCTTCCGAAGCGATTGAAAAATCGTTCTTTGAACGCGCCCAACCGAGAACTTCTCAATCGTCAGCGGAGACTGCGCCCTAACGATTAACTTTTTTTGCTTCGCCGTAAACTTAAATTCTTTTCCCCACCGCCGACCGGAAATTTCCGGTCGTTTTTTTTATTTGTCGTTTTCCGCCATTTCGTTGTAACCTTTAGAGAATCTCGGAAAAGACGACCGGCGAATGAATCTACTCAAAAAATTTTTGTTTGAATTGCAGGAAATAACCAATCTGATTATTTCCGCTTTTTTCGGACTCTTTAAAAGCCCGCGTTATGTTAAAGAAATCATCCGGCAGATGGATTTAATCGGCGTCGGGTCGTTGCCGATAGTTTTACTGACGGGCTTTTTCACCGGCGGCGTTTTAATTTTGCAAACTTATCCGACGCTCGTTTATTACGGGGCGCAAGCCGAAGCCGGACGCGCCGTTGCCACGTCGCTCATCCGCGAACTCGGTCCGGTTTTGTCGGCGCTGATGGTTTCGGGACGCATCGGCTCGGCGATTTCCGCCGAACTCGGCGCGATGGTCGTCTCGCAGCAAATTGACGCGATGCGCGCGCTCGGCACCGACCCGAACCGCAAACTCGTCGCCCCGCGCATCATCGCGCTTATTTTAATGCTGCCGCTTTTAACCGTCGCGGCGGATGTTTTCGGACTGCTCGGCGGCGGCATCGTCGCCAAAAATCTTTACGGTTTGGATTACAATCTTTTTATTACGTCCGTCCGCAACGGCATCACGACCGAAGATATTATTGGCGGCATTATCAAACCTTTGTTTTTCGGTCTGATTATCGGCAGCGTGTCGTGTTACAAAGGTTTAAGCACAACCGACGGAACGGTCGGCGTCGGACGCTCGACGACCAGCGCGGTGGTTTTGTCTTCAATCGTCGTAATTATTTTCGACTTTTTCCTCTCCCGCGCCATTCAGTCAATTTTCGACATCAAACCGATTTAGCTTTTATAATAAAAAACCGGAAATTTTTATGTTCTCTCAACCGACCGAAGACGCGACGAATGTCGCGGACGTTATCGAAGAAGAACTCGAAGCCACCGATTTGGAAGACGCGGTTGACGAGCCGGAGCGCGTCGTTCCGGCGATTGAATTCCGCGACGTGCATCTTTCGTTTGAAGACAATAAAATTTTGGACGGCATCAGTTTTACCGTCAGGCGCGGCGAAACGAAAGTCATTTTGGGCAGAAGCGGCGGCGGTAAATCCACAACGATTCGCCTCATCTTGGGATTGCTCAAACCCGATTCCGGACAAATTCTAATTGACGGCGAAGACATCACCAATTACAGCGAAATTGAAATGATGACGGTGCGCGCGAAAATCGGGATGGTTTTCCAGGAAGGCGCGTTATTTGATTCGCTTTCGGTTTATGATAACGTAGCTTATCGTCTGCACGAACAAGGCATTGCGGAAACGGAAGTAGAAACCGAAGTGCGCCGGATGCTGAAGTTCGTTGACCTCGAAGACGCGATTGACAAAATGCCGGCGGAGCTTTCGGGCGGAATGCGGCGGCGCGTCGGCATCGCCCGCGCGCTAGTCGGCGACCCGCAAATCGTTCTGTTCGACGAACCGACCGCCGGACTCGACCCGCCGACGGCGCGGACGATTTGCGAGCTGGCGATAAAACTGCGCGACCTCGAAGACGTTTCTTCGATATTCGTGACGCACGAGATGAAAAATCTCGAATACCTGTCTTCGGAATACGCGACGGTTGACGAAAACGGCGAAGTCGTTTTTGAAATGGAAGGCGAAAAACTTTGCCTGATAAACACTGAAATCGTGATGCTCAAAGAAGGCAAAATAATTTTCAGCGGCAAAGACGAAGAATTTGCCGCCACCGATGACCCGTATATTTTAAAGTTTGTGCGCGGAAAATGAACCGATTTGCGATCGCGGTTTTGGAATAAAAATACAGAAATCCGAAATCCGAAATCCCAAATCTCAAATCGAACTATGCCCCCAACCCAAAGTAAATTAGGCTTTAGCCAGTTGCGCGTCGGAATTTTCGTTCTTTTCGGACTCGCGGTTTTAGGATTTTTGATTTTAAACGCCACGGGAGACTTTAATCCGTTTGAGAAAAAACTTCGCCTTAGAGCGCGGTTCGCCACCGCCGACGGTTTGCGCGAAGGCGCTGAAGTGCAGCTTGCCGGCGTTCACGTCGGCAAAGTCGAACGAGTTAACTTGCTGCCGCCCGACAGTCCCGAAGACGCTAAAGTCGAAGCGGTTTTGCTGGTTGACCAAACGCTCGACGGCAGACCGATTTCCGAGCGCATTCGGACCGATTCAACCGCGCAGCTCGTCGCCACATCGCTGCTTGCCAACGATAAAATGATAAATGTCACGCCCGGAAGTTCCAACGGCTCGACGGTGGCGGAAAATCACGTCCTCGCTTCGACTTCCGCGATGTCAATCAACCAATTGACTCAAACCGGCAACGAACTTCTCCAGCAAATAAATAAACTCGCCATTCCGACTAATGAAATTCTCAACAAAGCCAATCGCGGCGAAGGAACTTTGGGGCGCGTTATCAACGACGAATCTTTGTATAATAATCTTGATCAGACGGTTGCCGAAACTAAACTCACTTTAGCCAAGCTGCAAAATACAATTGACCGCATCAACCGCGGCGACGGCAGCGCGGGAAAACTTTTGAACGACCCGGAATTATATGACAATCTGAACCGCAGTGTCCGGCAGCTCGAAGCCATTTCCACAGACTTACGCGCCGGACGAGGAACCGCCGGAAAGTTTTTGACCGACGATGCAATCTATAACGAATCGCGCGCCGCGATTGCCGATTTGCGAGTTTCAGCCGCGAAAATTAACGGCATCGCCGATGACTTTAAATTAATCACCAATGATTTGAACGAGGGACGCGGAACGGCTGGGAAATTTTTGAAAGACGAACGGCTTTACGAAGACGCGCGGACGACGATTGCGCGACTCAATACGACGGCTGAAAAATTTGAAATTATTCTCGGCGACGCTCAAGCGGGCAAAGGCACAATCGGCAAATTGTTGACCGACGAGACGCTTTTCAACAACGTCAACCAAACGGCGTCAAACGTCAATCAGCTTTCATCTGAAGGCACAAAACTGATTTACGATTTTCGGCAGAACCCAAAAAAGTATCTGACCATACAATTTAAACTTTTCTAATACTTTAATTCGCTTGTGACACTTTGAAAAACTGTCATATTCTTTAGCCACTTTTTTCCGCTGCGCTTTAATCTGTAAATCAAAAGGAGATTTACGGATTTGAAAAGTAACCGAGCCAGTGCGACAGCGTATTTGATAGCTGAAAGCGCAGTTTTTCTGTCGCAAGACGAAGCCTTCAAATCGCTGCTGCCGCCGAAGACCGTCGAGTTGAGCAAAACTTTCGCCGACGCTCGACCGCTTTCAAAGAAACTCGTTTATCTGGCAAAACAGAGAAAATTTCTGCGCCCGTTTTTCAACGCCCTCGAAAACCTCGTCATTCCCGGCATTCAGCTTCATTATTCGGTTCGCAAGCGCCGCCTCGAAGAAATCGCGCTCGACGCACTGGCAAAAGACTTTAAACAAATCATCGTTTTCGGAGCGGGTTTCGACACGCTGGCTTTACGTCTGCACGAAAATTTTCACGACGTTAATTTTATTGAAATTGATCGTCCGGCGACGCAAACGTTTAAGAAATCCGTCGTCGAAAAACATCAATTGGCAAACGATAATTTGAATTTTGTCGCGCTTGATTTGACCGAACAGTCTTTGACCGAATCCATTCTCGTCGCCGATTGTTTCCGACCGAACACAAAAACTCTTTTTGTTGCCGAGGGTTTATTGATGTATCTCGCCGAATCTGAAATTGAAAATTTATTTGATTTCGTTCAGCAAAACAGCGCGAGACACAGCCAATTTGCTTTTACGTTTATGGAGCGGCAGGCAAACAACAAAATCGGCTTTCGCAATTCCTCGAAATTTGTAGATTTTTGGCTGAAAACTCGCGGCGAGCCTTTTCGCTCCGCATTCAACCGTTCGGAACTAGTTGATTTTTTAACCAAAATGCATTTTACGCTCGAAAGTTTGGATTTCTCTGAAACTTTTAGGCAGAGGTATTTGACTGCGCCCGCACTGCGAAATAAGCCGCTTGCCGAAGGCGAATCGCTTTGTTTAGCCGTGATGAATTAAATGATATGAATAAAGCAAACGAAATTTACGTCAACGACAGACACTCGAAACTTAACCGAACAAATGTCTGTGAAATCGTCAAACCCGAATCTGCCGAAGACATTCAAATTGCAATCAAAAAAGCCGCATGCTCAGGAAAATCAATCTCCGTTGCGGGCGGTTTTCACGCGATGGGCGGGCAGCAGTTTTTAACCGGCGGCGTTTTATTCGACCTGTCGAAAATGAATCGTGTCATAAAATTCGAGCCAAAAGAAAAATTGATTGAAATCGAAAGCGGAATAAAGTGGGACGAACTCGTCGGCTACACTGTTTCAGTGCAAACAGGCACGAAAAATCAGGTTGGAATTCGACAAAAACAGACGGGCGCCGACCGCTTGAGTATCGGCGGCGCGGTTTCGGCAAACATTCACGGACGCGGCTTGCAGATGAAACCTTTTATTGATGACGTTAAATCGTTTCGCATTGTTACGGGACGCGGCGAAGTCCTAAACTGCAGCCGCTGTGAAAATTCGGAGCTTTTTCGTCTCGCCGTCGGCGGTTACGGGCTTTTCGGAATCATCGCGTCCGTTACGCTTCGTCTGACCGAACGCCGCAAAGTCAGACGCTTCGTGACTATCGAATCGGTCGAAAATCTCGAATCGCTTTTTGCCGACAGAATTGACCGTAATTTTCTTTACGGAGATTTTCAATTTGCCATTGCTCCCGAATCACAAGATTTTCTCCGAACCGGAGTTTTTTCGTGCTATCTTCCCGTTTCAAACGAAACGCCAATCGAATCTTGTCGAGAACTTTCAAACGAAGACTGGAAAAATCTGCTGCTTCTGGCGCACGTTGACAAACAAAAAGCCTTTGAACTCTACGCCGCGCATTATCTCGCTACCGACGGGCAAATTTATTGGTCGGACACGCATCAACTCAGCGTTTATCTCGACGATTATCACGTAGAATTAGACCGAAAACTAGGCGCGAAAAATCCCGGTTCGGAGATGATTACGGAAATTTACGTTCCGCTTTGTGCGGTGCCGGATTTTCTCAAGCGAGTGCGCGCGGACTTTTGGGAAAATAAGGTCGAGTTGATTTACGGCACAATTCGTCTGATTAAAAAGGATGACGAAAGTTTTCTGGCTTGGGCGCGCGACGATTTCGCCTGCGTAATCTTTAATCTCCACGTCGAACGCTGTTTCGACAAAATCGAAAAAGCCAAAACGGATTTTCAAAGATTGATTGATCGCACCATCGAATTCGGCGGAAGTTTTTACCTGACTTATCACCGCTGGGCGACAAGACAGCAGATTACGGATTGTTACTCACAATTCACCGATTTTTTAGAGTTGAAAATGAAATTCGATGAGAGCGAAGTTTTCCAAAGCGATTGGTATCGCCACTTTAAGAAAATGTTCGATTGAATAAAAAAGCGAGCCGAATATAAACTCCGGCTCGCTTTTAATTTTGTGGTGGGGACGGAGAGAGTCGAACTCTCATGGGTTGCCCCACAGCGACCTCAACGCTGCGCGTATACCAATTCCGCCACGTCCCCGCAAATTCGTTTTCTCAAATATTAATCTTTTTGCCGATGCAAATTCTCAACTCTATTTTCACAATTCGACGTTTCAATAAAAAACTAGCGATTCGCGTTTGCCGTTATCGGCGGTTTTGGCTCGTCAATCTTCGCCGCCGCGTTCGCATTCGATGTCGAGTTTGCCGCTGTGTTTGACGTATAAGTCGTAGAATTCGAATTCGTTACTACAATCACATTCGACGGCAAATTATTTGCATCCGCCGTATTTGCGTTCGCATCAACCGCTGCGTTTGTATTAATCGCATTCGCGTCAACATTGGAGTTTGCGTCGGCGACCGGCATTGATTCCGCTGGTGTATCTCCGACGGTTTCCAACACCGAGATATTTCCCGTCAACGCGGGCATTGCTAAAAGCAGAGCCGAGAGCATAAAGATGCTCGCCGCGACAATCGTAATTTTCGACAAAATCGTTTGCGAACCGCGCGGCTGAAACGCTGTGCTGGAAATGTTGCTGGTAAAAAGCGCGCCGGCGTCAGTTTTGCCCGGTTGCAGCAAAACGCTCGCAATCAGCGCGACGCACGACAGAAAAAATAACGTATATAAAAAATAAACCACAATAATAAACTTCCGAATTATTTAAAGTTAACGATTTGCGCAAAACTTTCCGCTTCGAGGCTCGCACCGCCGACGAGCGCGCCGTCAATGTCTGCCTGATGCATTAAACCGGCGATGTTGTCCGGTTTGACCGAGCCGCCGTAAAGAATTCTGGTTGCATCTGCAATTTCTTTCCCGTGCCTTTCGCTGACGGTCCGGCGAATAAAGCCGTGCATTTCTTGAGCCTGTTCGGGCGTGGCAACTTTCCCGGTGCCGATTGCCCAAACAGGCTCGTAAGCGATAATAATACGTTCCATATCAGAAACTGTCAAACCGTCCGTCGCGCCGACAAGCTGCGTTTTAACAACTGATTCGGCATTGCCCGATTCTCTTTCCGCCAGCATTTCGCCGACGCAGACAATCGCCGTCAGACCGAATGATAAAGCCGCTTTCGTCTTTTTATTGACGCTCTCATCCGTTTCGCCGTAAAACTGCCGCCGCTCGGAATGTCCGATGATAACGTGCGACGCGCCGACATCTTCAATCATCTGCGCGCTGACTTCGCCGGTGTGCGCTCCTTCTTTTACTTCGGTCGAGCAATCTTGCGCCGCGACTCTTATATTCGAGCCTTCCAATCTATCGGCGACCGTTTTCAAATGAACGAAAACCGGCGCGATGACCACTTCGCAATGATTCGCGTTCGCCACCAAAGGTTTCAACGCCAGCGCCGTGTCAACCGCTTCGGAAAGCAGTTTATACATTTTCCAATTTCCCGCGATGACCGGTTTTCTCATAAATTTATTTGTCGTCCAATGCCTCAACGCCGGGCAGAACGTCGCCGGATAAAAATTCCAGAGTCGCGCCGCCGCCGGTCGAGATGTGCGAGATTTTTTCGTCCAAATTCGCTTGATTGATTGCCGAAACCGAATCGCCGCCGCCAACAATCGAAGTCGCGCCCGCGTCGGTTGCGTCCGCCACCGCCTGGGCAATCGCGTTCGTGCCTTCGTCAAACGGCTTTTCCTCGAACATTCCCATCGGACCGTTCCAGACGATTGTTTTCGCGCCCTGCAAAGCCTGTTTGAAAATAGCCGCTGTTTCAGCGCCGATGTCCAAGCCGACTAAGCCCGTGTTTGTAAAATCAACCGGAATCGTTTTGCGCGAATTAATCGGGTCGTAAGAATCCACGACTTGGTGGTCGGTCGGCAGAATCAACTCGACGCCCGCGTCTTTCGCCATCTGTTCAAGTTCCAAAGCCTTCGGCATCATCGCGTCTTCGACCAGAGATTTGCCGACCGTGTAACCGTTCGCTTTGAAAAATGTGTAAGCCATCGCGCCGCCGATAAGAAGTTTGTCAACTCGGCGTTCGATTAAAGACTCGATGACGGGGATTTTATCGGAGACTTTCGCGCCGCCTAAAATGGCGACGAACGGGCGTTCGGGATTGTTCAATGCCATCGATAAAAAATTCAATTCCTTTTCCATCAATAACCCGGCAACCGCCGTATCAACAAATTTCGTAATTCCGGCGGTCGAGGCGTGCGCGCGATGCGCCGCGCCGAAAGCGTCGTTGACGTAAACGTCGCAAAGTTCGGCGAGTTGTCGGGCGAAATCGTCGTCGTTCGCTTCTTCTTCGGCGTGCAGACGCAGATTTTCGAGCAGCAAAACTTCGCCTTCTTTGAGCGCGTCAACTTTGCGTTTGACTTCCTCGCCGACAGAATCGTCGGCGAAAAATACTCTTCCCTGCGTCTCTTGCTCAATTAATTCGCTCAATTCAGTCGAATTCATTTGGATCATTTCAAGGCGCTGATTCATTTCCGGTGTCAAACCGTTTGCAGTCTG
>CADCUR010000290.1 GCA_902805935.1 uncultured Pyrinomonadaceae bacterium | reverse complement strand
CGCCATCGCGTCAATCGGACCTTCGACGAGCGTTAGAATTTCACTGTCGAAGGCGTTCGGCACCTGGAATAATCCAAGCGATTTACCGCCCTTTGATATTTTCGGCGAATCAATAAATTTCTCGTCAATTGCTCGCCCGTTTTCGAACGTGCGCGGCGTATCGAAGCGCATCCAGCCATTGTTTTTACATTGCTCTTTATTGCGCAGCGACCCGGTCTGCCTGTCGCAAGTATTTCCAATGCCGTCAAAGTTAATACCATTTCGCCCCTTTTGCATCTGGCAATTTTTAGATTAGAATTCTTAAAAGAAACAAAGGAAAGCTAGTTTAACTTAATTAACCATTGGTGCTAGTTGAAAAAGTCACGGAAAAGTTTCTATTGTGAAAGTGACGAAACCCACGACTAATTCTTCGTGCCATCTCATTCTGAACCGAGCAAAGAGACAATCAATATGCTATCCACAAAACGAAAACTAACTGTAAAAAATTACAAACACCTTAGCCCGCAAGGGAAAAGGATAATTTCAACGAGCCTCGTTACAGCACCAAACTCGTGTTCTTCACTGAACCTTGCAGTTGTCAGCAATGGTTTGTGTCCGGCGCGCCCCCAGTTTAAGAAGAGACACATGGCTGCTCGAATAATCCTTATGTTTTGCACGTTTTTCGCTTTTTTGGTTGCCTTCGGATCAGCCCCGCCAACTGTCTTCGGGCAATGCGACTCGATTGCGTTCGAGACTTTGAGCCGCAAAGCCGTCGCCCCTTTTTCTCTTGATCGCGTGATTGTCGCGGATTTCAGCGGCGACAACAAGCCGGACATAGCGATTCACGACGCCGAGAACGGAAAGTTGACGACCTACTTAAACGACGGAACGGGCAATTTCGGCAATCCGATAATAAATGAAATCGGCGCGCAGTCGAGCGTCGTTCTTCCCGGCGATTTGAATAACGACGGCAAAAAAGATTTGGTCATCAGTTATCAAAACAATTCGCTTACGGTCAGAACTTTTTTGGGCGACAACACGGGCAATTTCGCTTTGTGGAATCAGACGACTCTCCCGCTTCATCCGGGTAGTGCTCTGCGAGTGCGAGACATAGCCAATTTTAACAACGATAATCGTCCGGATTTCGTTGTCGATAATATGTTCTTCGCGCTCAATAGCGACGGTACTTATGCGACGAGCGGCATACAATTATCCAATTCGTTTCCGGTCATCGGCGATTTCAATGCCGACGGCAAAGCAGATTTTGCCGTGTCTTCATTGACTACCGGCGCTCGCACCTCGATCTTTATTAACAACGGAACGGGCAGCTCATTTGCTGAAACTACGCTTGAAAATCAGTTTTACGATTTGGAACTGTCCGCCGACATTAATAACGACGGAAAAAGCGATCTCGTCGCCTTCCTCTCCACTAATGTAGGCGTCAACAAAACGATTGTTTTTCTCAGCAATTCGGCAGGCGGTTTTACGCGAACCGAAACGGCTCTGCCGAACCGCACCGAAAATTATACCTTTTTCACGGTGCGCATCGGCGACTTTAACGGCGACGGCTTGAAAGATTTGCTGATTCCGAGCGCCTCCAGTACGTTTTCGCTCAACACTATTTTGCTCGGCAGTGCGAACGGCGCTTTCACAGCGTTTGAGTTCCTCAAGCGTTTGCCAAATTCGCCGTCCTCGAACGTTTTCGCGGATTTTGACGGCGACGGTAAGACCGATCATTTGAGCTTTGCGCGCGGAACGTTTTTTCCGTTTGTTTTTTTGTTGGTTAAGAAAAATAATTGCGCGCCGGCGGGAAAAACTAAAATCGTGGATTTCGATGGCGACTCGGCGACTGATGTGGCTCTGTGGCGCGCGAGCGACGGGCGATGGACAATCGAAAATTCAAACGGAGCCGTCGTCCGGCGGGTTTTTTGGGGACGCGGTGATCTGGGCGACGTGCCAACGCCCGGCGATTATGACGGCGACGGACGGACGGACATTGCCGTTTGGCGCGCTTCAGAGGGTGTTTGGTATGTACTGCGCAGCTCGGACAATTCGATTCAGTCTATTTACTGGGGAATGGACGGCGACAAACCGGTGCATGCCGATTATGATGGCGACGGCAAAACCGATGCGGCGGTTTATCGTGCATCAAACGGCGTTTGGTATGTCCGTCAAAGCTCGGACGCAACGCTTTTCACATTGCAATTTGGGTTACCCGACGATAAACCAGTGCCTGCCGATTACGACGGTGACAACAAAGCCGACATCGTTGTTTGGCGCCCGTCGAACGGCGTTTGGTATCACCTCAACAGCAATGCTAATTACGGCTTTTCCGCTGTGCGGTGGGGACGAGACGGAGATCAACCCGCCCCTACCGATTATGACGGCGACGGCAAAGTGGATGTGGCGGTATGGCGACCATCGGATTCGGTCTGGTACTTGCGCAGTAGCTACAACCAGTCTTTCGCCGCTTATCGATACGGCTCAAATGGCGATTCGGCACAGCCCGGCAATTATGCTATTTTCGGCAATTGCTGTAACGAAACAGCTTTGCTCGGCGTTTACCGTCCTACAAACAATGCTTGGTATTTGAACATCAGCAGCTTTACGCGCACCGTCAACTTGGGCGAAAACGGCGAGGTTCCGGTTTCAAAATTGCCGCGCGTCGAATAATCCGAGATTGGCAAAATAATGAAAAGCGTAGGCTGTTAGTCAGCCGGTACGGCGCAGACTCCCGGTCAGTTTTTCCAAATAGATCTTGGAGCAAGGATAACAATCCGTTTATCATTGAATAGTGTTATCGAACTTTCAGTTTTTCACCGTTTGCTAAATTCCGCAGATATTGAAAACTGTAAATTCTGGTGTAGTGTCCATCGGAGAAATGAAAATTCAGCGCGTAGCGTCCGAGGACGGCGATGGTAAAACGGATGTCGGGGTGTTTCGGAGCGTGGTATCTGCAGCGAAGCCATGCCTGGCTGTGTGGCGGCAATGGCACGGTTGTTTGGCTTAAAGAATTCGGCGAAATCAAAGTGTTTTGCGTCCGCGCCGAGGGCGGCGCGGCGGAATACTGGGCGACGAGCCTCGAAGCGATGACCGAAGCGGAACGGGAAACGCAAGCCAAGCGAGTGTGGCGGATTGAGATGTATCATCGCGCCCTCAAACAACAATGCCTGATCGAACGAGCGCAATGCCGCCGACTGCGCCCGGTGCTGAATCACATCGGGCTTTGTATCAGAGCATTTGTGCGGCTGGAGAGTCATTGTTATCGAGAAAGAATCAGTTGGATAGAAGCCAAAACCGGTATTATTCGGGATGCCGTCAGAGCCTAGAGGGTGTCTGAAAAGTTATCAAGGGTAAAATCGATGAGAAGCGAAATCAATATTCAAGCGATTTGAGCGAACAGGAATGGCTACTTTTGAAAGATTTGATACCGCCCGCTAAGTTCGGCGGACGACCGCGAACAGTCGAGATTCGTGAGATTCTAAATGCCGTTTTTTATGTCTTGCGAGCCGGCTGCGCGTGGCGTTTGGTGCCGCACGATTTTCCGAAATGGAAAACCGTTTATCATTGTGCTTCAGTAATTGACTCCCAATCGATCAAAACAACCGAGCGCGGCGGTCTCACGGCTATGACGGCGGAAAGAAGGTTTCAGGTCGAAAGCGAAATCTACTGGTTGATACAGTCGGATTGCTGCTCAAAGCAAAGGTTCACGCCGCCGATATTCTGGGTAATAAAGGCGGAAAACTGTTGCTCGAAAATCTGATGAAGAGTTTCCGGTTATTCGGCATTGTTGGGCGGATATGGGATACCGAGGAGATTTTCCCGAGTGGTGCAAGGAGAATCTCGGCTGGACGCTTGAAATCGTCAAACGTCCAAGCAAATGGAGACGTTATCTACCAGGCGTTGAGCCGCCGGAAATGCCGCGCTTTACGGTTCTCAAGCGACGATGGGTCGTCGAGCGAACGATTGCCTGACTTTGAGGCAATCGAAGAATGAGCAAAGATTAAGAGTTTCTAACTCAAACGAGCGAATCGTTTATTTACGCGGCGATGAGCCGATTGTGCTGAAAAGACTGATAAAAGGTGTTGAAAAGCAATGAAAATAACTTTTCAGACACCCTCTATGTCGCTATACAATTAATAGACCTCTTGCATAAGTTATTTGACAATTAATTTGTTCATAACTCATCAAATTATTGATGAGTTATGAACAAATTAAATCGCTTCAACCCTAACTTTTCAAACGATATTGCGGTGTCAAACCCGATACTTTTGGTCGCGGCGGTGATCGCTTTGTCGGCTTCAGACGCACCCTGATTGTAGGCAGTCGTTGTGTTCGAACTGTGACGGTTCGCGTAATTGGGGCAGGGCGCCTGCGGTCCGACCCAAGTCGGGATGAAATTCCAGCCCTACGTGTGAACGGACGAAACCAAATTCGCCGTCAAGTTGCTTTGCGCGCAGGCGCGCGTGACGCCGCCGATGTAAACGTTGACGTTAAAATACGGCGAGTTATTCCACCAGTTCTGCATTTGCGAAACGGTCGGAACAAAGCATTTATCAAAGCCCTGCTGTTTGCTGACGACCACTTTCGCGTTAGCTTCGGACGCGGCGAGCGTCAAAATGACGAACGCGAAAATAACAATTGAACCAAATTTCGCCGCGGTCGCCCGCCGACTTTTTAATGAATTTAATGTCATCTGAATTTTCCTCCTGTTTATAATCTGGCAAAAAAAATAGCGGCAGCCGGCGAAAAAACAATTTGATTAAGACGAATCGGCAACTGACCGCTTTATCGTTTCCCGCCAGGTTCGGCGAGGCGATTGTATTTTTTCAAAGTTTGCCGCAGACGGTCGTGCGGCAGCGCCGTGGCTTTGTGATTGTTGAATCCGGTCATCGTGTCCGCCGCGACGAGCGCGTTGATGACGGCTTCGTCAACGGCTTGCACGGTGGCGTCGAAAATCGGGCTGATAACGTTGTTGCTGAGCATCGTGAGCTGCGTGGTCGGCTGTTTGACGGCTTCTTGATTGGCGGTCGAAAAGGCGAGAAAAATATCGCCCGAGCCGTTGCCCGATGTGCTGCCCGAACGCGCGAGTCCCATCGAAACCCGCCTGGCGAGACGTTTTAATTGATGCGGCAGAAGCGGCGCGTCAGTGGCGATGACGATGATAATCGAGCCGACATCGCCTCTCATTTCGCTGCCGAGACCGGCAACCGGCGTATTGTCGGCGATTTCTTGACCGACCGGAACTCCCGCCACGCGAAGCTGGTCGCGCCGACCGGCGTTGCATTGCACGAGCGCACCGACCGTGTAGCCGCCGAATTTAACGTCCACTTTGCGCGAAGCCGTGCCGATGCCGCCCTTGAATCCGTAGCAAATCATTCCGGTTCCGCCGCCGACGTTGCCTTCCGAAACTGTCCCCGAATTGGCTTTGTTGAGCGCGTCGAAAACGTGCTGCGGTTTGACGTGAAAGCCGTTGATGTCATTCAACACGCCGTCCCAGGTCTCGGCGACGACCGGCAGCGACCAGAAATCTTCGCCGAAGCTGTTGAGAACCGGACGACGATTCGTCTCGACCTGCCACGCGATTACGGCGTCGCGCACCGCGCCGACGCTGTGCGTGTTGGTGATCATCACCGGACTTTCGAGAAAGCCGGATTCTTCGATCCAAGTTGTGCCGGTCATTTCGCCGTTGCCGTTAAGGGAAAACCAGCCGGCGAAAACCGGCTGGACGCTAATTTTCCCGCGCGGCAGAATCGCCGTCACGCCGGTGCGAATTGCCGTTTTGCCTTCGCCGGAAACGAGCGTCGTATGACCGACTTCGACGCCCGCAACGTCCGTAATCGAGTTTAATTTCCCGGACGCGCCGGGAAAGGGAACGCCTAAATCGCGCGCCCGTAATTTGGTTTGCGGCAAAACCGCTGTTGAAAGCCCGAGCCAGACAAAAATCGTAATAATAGTTCTTTTCATTCGATTGAGTTTTAAGAAGCGAGCCGAAAACGTATCGGCTCGCTTCGTTCGTTAGAGTTATGCCGAAATACCGCTTAGAATTGATAACGGAAACCGAACTGCATCACGCGGCGGTCTCCTTGAATCCCGATGAAATTCATCCAGTCGGAAGTTGGCGTGGCGTTCTGCGGGTCAAGGACGACGCCGTAGCCGGTGCGCCCTCCCGCGATTGCCCCGAAGCGTTGCGTGTTGGTGACGTTGAAGGCTTCAAAGCGAAATTGCAGACTGTGGTTTTCTCTCCAGGGCAGCTTGAACGATTTGGCAAGCCCCATATCCAGCACGACGTAATTCGGCAGCCGGAAGACGTTCCGCTCGCCCGATTCGCCAGGTTTCGCGCTGCGGAAACTTTGGTAAGCATACGTCCGGTCGCAGCCGAACAAATTTGGTCTGCCGCCGCTGCCCGGTTCGCGATTCGGTTCCGGACAAGATTCAAGCGGTCGGGTTCTGGTGGCGAAACTCTGCACCTGCCAGTTGGTCGCCCACTGCGCGGAATCGAACGGCGCGGAGACGGGCGCGCCCGAATTCCAGCGAAAGATGCCGGAAAGCTGCCAGCCGCCGAAGATGGCGTCAACGACCGGATGCGCGTTTTTGAAAAACGCCCGGTCGCGCCCGATGGGAACTTGCCAGACCGCGTTGAAATTGATGATGTGGCGGATGTCGAAATCCGAGGCGGCGTAACTTTGCTCCTGCCGGATTGGATTGAGAATGAAGCCGCCGCCGAACAGCCCGGAATTTTGCAGCCCGGAAGCGTCGTCCAGAGATTTCGAGAAAGTGTAGTTGAAATCCATCGTAAACTGTTCGCCGAGCCGCTGGCGCACCGACAAAGTTCCGGCGTGATAATCCGAATTGCCGATGGTTCCCCAACTCGAAAGCGCGTAATACGGCGTTTGGAAAAAGACCGGCTGCGGCAGCGCGAAATCAATCTGATCCTGCGGCGTCGTCCAGTCGTTGCCCCAGAACAAAAGCGCGGACGCATAAACCGCCTGCGTCACGTTCGCCCGCACGACGTCGCCGGAATAAGCGGCGTAACGGGCGAGAAAATTAGGATATTGACCCTGACCGAACAGGTTCTCGAAATAAGGAATTGACTGAACGGCTGAAATCGGGATGTTGGCGCGGCGCAAATCTTCAAGAATGCCGGCAGCCGTATACCAATCCATACCCGAACGCGGGTCGCGCAAATTGTTTGCCATCATCACGTCGCGCGAGGCGAGCAGGTTGCGCCCCATTCGTCCGAGATACGACGTTTGCACGAGCAAGCCGAACGGCAATTCGCGCTCGAACGTCAAGTTCCAGCTATAATTAATCGGCGCGACGATTTCCTCGTCGAGTGATGCTTCGATGAGGCGAGCGAAACGATTGCGCGGCTGCTGCAACGGAAACGAGAGCGTGCCGGGCGTCGTGATTCGCGGAAGCGAGCGCACGTCCTGCGATAAACCAGTAAGCAGCGGTCCCGGCAGCGGGTTCGATCCCGTCCCGTAATTAAACGTGCCGGGCGCGATGGAACTGGCGGACGAAAATCCGAGCGTGTTGTTCAAATCGAACGAGACGGCGAGCGCCTGCCCGACGTAATCGTTGGTGATGCCGAAGCCGCCGCGAATGACCGATTGATTGTTTTCGCCGAAAATACGTTCCAAAACGCCGCCTTTGAAATTCGGCGACCAGGCGACGGCGACGCGCGGCTGAAAATTATTTTTGTCCCAACGATACAGCGACGAGCGCCCGTTCGCCGGACCCGACAAATCAACCAATAGCGGCTCGTTGTAATTTTGTCCCTGTTCAGCCGCCGCCAGCCGCCGCCGGAAATACTCGGAAAGCGGGATGTTCGGTTTCGCTTCATACCCTTGCGTTTCGTAAACCGGACGGCTCAAACTGTATCGCAGTCCGTAAGTTAAGGTCAGATTCGGGCGGATTTTCCAGGCGTCCTGCGCGTAGAAATCGTATTCTTCGGTGGCGAATTCGCGCTCGCTCGGCGTTCCCTGCGGCTGCAGTTCGCCGGCGCGATTGAAAGTGTAATTCGCCTGATAAGTCGTCAGCCGACCGAGAATCGCTGCCACGTTGTTCTGGACGGTCGAGGCTTGACCAGACCCGATTGGCGAAAAGGCGTTGATGGAATTCGACAGCGGCACGCCGCCCGCGAAATAACCGGACGGATTCGTGTAAGCCGTGTCGTAAGCGTTGGCGTAAGAAACGCGCCGGTTGCGAATGGCGCGGATGTTTGTGCCGAACTGCGCCGTGTGATTGCCTACAACCCACGAAAGATCGTCGGTGAAATTATGCACGGGCGTCACGCGGCTGAGCGTGCGCGTGTTGAGCAGCGGCGAGAAAACCGTAAAAAAGTAAATCGCGTTCTGCGTCGAGTCGCCCTGCCGGGTGAACGCTTCGCGCGTCAGACCGTAACGAAAATTGTTGACGAAATCGTTATTGATCGTCCACGTATGCCCGGCGGCGACGCCCCACGGGTGCGACCAGGTATCGGTCGTCGGCGTGTCGGGAAACTGCGAAACTCCGCCGATCAAATCGTGAATGACGTTCGCGCGGAAAAACGCCGTTTGTTTGCTCGTGATATTAAAATCAAATTTGGCGACGTGCGAATTCAAGTCGTTATTGAGCGGCGCGTTGAAACGGTATCCGGCGGTGTTGAGAAGGCGGTCGGCGCGGCTGTCGCCGACGCTAAAATCGTTCGCCGGGTATTTGCGCGCGGCGTCGGCAAGCACGGCGAGCGCCGCCGAGTTCACTGCGCTGCCTGAACCGGGAATAACTAAACCGGGAAAAATAGTGGCGATGTTCGCCGGCGTCAGCGTCGTGACGCCGCCCGACGGATTCACGTAGCGCAATTCGCCGCGCCCTAAACTCGCCAGCGGAACTTGCCTGACGACGGGCAATTCGCTGCGGTCGGTGCGCCCTTCGTAGTTGTAAAAGAAAAACGCTCGGTCGCGGACAATCGGACCGCCGATGGCGCCGCCGAAGGTGTTGCGAATCAGCTTCGGACGCTCTACTCCGTTGAGGTTATTAAAGAAATTATTTGACGTTAATTCGGTCGGGCGGTGAAACCAGAACGCCGCGCCGCGAAATTCGTTCGTGCCGCCTTTGGTGACGAGCGTGATTTGCGCTCCCGAACTGCGTCCGGCTTGCGCGTTGGCGTTCAAAGTGGTCACGCGAAATTCTTCAATCGCTTCGGAGTTCAGGCGCAGCACCGTGTTGCCGTCGGGCGCCACGTCATTGCTTGTCGTGCTGCCGATTTGATTCGTCTGTGCTTCGTTGATGTCCACGCCGTCAAGGGTGACATTCGATTGATCGCTGCGCGCTCCGGCGACCGCTCCGCCGCGCGTCACGCCGGGCTGCAAGGTCAACAAAGAAGCGACGTTGCGACCTTCGAGCGGCAATTGCGTAATCTGTCTGGACTCGAAGTTGTTTCCCAGGGTTGCGTCCTGTGTGTTCAATAATGCTTCGCTCGCGCCCGCCGAAACGGTGACGGTTTCGGCGACGGCACCAACTTCGAGCTGCACGTTAACTTCGGTCGGTTTGGCGACAAGCGCGCGCACTTCGGTGACGAGCGCCTTTTTGAACCCGGCGGCTTCGGTTTCCAGCCGGTATGCGCCGGGCGTAATCAGTTCGAAAGCGTAAACGCCGTCTTCGCCGGTCGTCTGCGTGCGGACGGCGTTCGTCTCAACGCTTGTCAACGTCACGGTTGCGCCCGGGAGGACGTTGCCCTGTGCATCGACGACCGTTCCGCGCACGGACGATGTGCCGGATTGCGCGAGCGCGCCGAGGGCAATGGTTAGGGTGAATAACAGCGCGCACAAAAACAAAAATGTGCGGCTTTTCAGAATCTTATGTTTTTGCATGGAGACCTCCAAATTTTTCTTTTTTTTCTTTTTTCTTTATTGTCGTTAGAAATTTTCAAATTAAAACTTGCGCGACCATTCTTTGAGCCAGCGTTCGACGACGACTTTTTTCTCGGTGTAGAATTCCACGGCGTCGCGTCCCTGACCGTGCAGGACGCCTAAAAAACTGTCTTTCCAACCGGAAAAAGGAAAATATGCCATCGGCGCGGCGATGCCGATGTTAATGCCGATGTTTCCCGCCGGAGCTTCGTAGCGAAAACGGCGAGCCGCCGCCCCGCTGTTCGTGAAAATCGAAGCGGCGTTACCGTAGGCGTTGCGCGATAAAATATCAATCGCTTCGTCAACCGTGTCGGCGTGAACGAGGCTCAAGACGGGACCGAAAATTTCGGTTCTGGACAATTCGCCGTCGGGCGAAACGTCGTCGAGAATCGTCGGTTTGATGAAATAACCGTCGGCGTAAGCCGGGATTTTCGCCGCGCGTCCGTCGAGCAGAACGCGTGCGCCTTCGCCGACGCCTTTTTCGATTAAACTTTCGACGCGCGCTCTGCTCTGCGGGCTAATCACGGGACCCATCTGCACGGCTTCGTCAAGCCCGCTGCCGACTTGCAGGGAATTCGCCATCGCCGCAATCGAATCGCGGAAATCTTTGCGCGCGTCGCCGACCGTGACCGCGACCGAAACCGCCAAACAACGTTGACCTGCGCAGCCGAACGCGCTGTCGCCGATGATTTGCGTGGCGGTTTCAAGGTCGGCGTCGGGAAGGACGACCGCGTGATTTTTCGCTCCGCCCTGACACTGCACGCGCTTGCCGAATTCGGCGCCGCGCGAGTAAATATAACGCGACACCGCTGTCGAACCGACGAAACTGATCGCCCTGACCGCCCGGTGTTCGAGCAAAACGTCAACCGCGCGTTTGTCGCCGTTGACGAGATTCGCCACGCCCGGCGGCAAGCCGGTTTCCGCAAGCAGCTCAAAAACACGCCGCATCGTGAGCGGGACGCGCTCGGACGGTTTCAAGATAAAAGTGTTGCCGCAGGCAATCGCATACGGCAGAAACCAGAGCGGAATCATCGCCGGAAAATTAAACGGCGTGATCGCCGCGACGACGCCGAGCGGCTGTCGAATCATAAATTCGTCCACGCCGCGCGCCACGTCTTCGAGGTTATAGCCCTGCATCAGAGTCGGGATGCCGCACGCGACTTCGACGTTTTCGATTCCGCGACGCAGTTCGGCGCGCGCTTCGGTCAAAGTCTTGCCGTTCTCGGTCGTCGTGATGCGGGCGATTTCGTCGAAATGCTCTTCCAATAAATGTTTGAATTTGAAGAGAAATTGAATGCGCTCTTCAGGCGGCGTGCGTCGCCAGGCGGGAAAAGCAGCTTCGGCGGCTTCGATGACGGCGGCGACATCGCTCGCCGACGAAAGCGGAACGTCGGCAAGCCGCTCGCCGGTCGCCGGGTTGAAAATCGGCGCGTATTCGGCTTCACGCGCGGGCGTCCACTGGTTGTTGATAAAATTAGTCAATTGACCGTTGTTCGGCATTAGCATCACTCCTCGATTAAAGCGTTAATTAAAAGACTTTTTTGCCGCAGATGAACACGGATAGATACGGATAATTCGTTGACATAATCAGGTTTATATTTGCTTTCATCTGCTTTCATCCGTGTTCATCTGTGGCTAATTTTTCTTCGCAATTAATAAAATCTTCAGAAAATTAAATTTTAAGACTCATAAACCCAGCGCCCGCCGACCATCGTGCGCTCGACGGGAATGTCAATCAGCGACGACGAATTTTCGCGCAGCGGGTCGCGTCCCAAAACTACTAAATCGGCGAGTTTGCCTGGTTCGATTGCGCCTTTCAAGTTTTCTTCAAACGAAGCGTATGCGCCGTTGACGGTCGCCACGCGCAGGGCTTCTTCGACTGTAATTTTTTGATTTGCGCCCCAAACTGTTCCTTTCATATCGGTGCGCGTGACGCCCGATTGCAGCGCCATCATCGGCTCGAACGGTCCGGGCGGGTAATCCGAGCCGGGAGCGACCGGCACATTCGCGTCAAGAAAGCTGCGGAGAGCGAACATACTGTTCGTCCGCTCGGCGCCGTATTCGCGCATTTTTTCGCCGTGAAAATAGACGTAAGACGAAAACGTGGTCGGAATCGCGCCGATTCGCTTGATTCTCTGGACGAGCGAATCGTTAATGACTGTGCAATGCTCGATGCGAAAACGCGGGTCGCGGCGCGGACGTTCTTTCTGCAATCGCTCGAAAACATTCAAAACTTTGTCAATTCCTACATCGCCGTTGGCGTGAATGCCGATTTGCCAGTCCGCTAAGTGAGCTTTGCGCGCCGTCTCGTAAAGTTTGTCTTCGTCGGTGACAATGATTCCGAAATCGTTCGGGCGTCCGATGTAAGGTTTTGAAAGCCGCGCAGTGCGTTCGGAAATCGAGCCGTCGCATGTCATTTTTAACGCGCCGACGCGCACCCATTCGTCGCCGAAGCCGGTGCGGATTCCGGCGGCGATCATCCGGTCGATGTTCCAATAACCGAGCAGGCAATACACGCGAAATGAAAGTTCGCCCGCCGCACGCGCGTCTTGATAAGCCCGCAAATCTTCAGTCAAACCGTATGCGTCGTGAACCGATGTCACGCCGACGCGCGTCATCATTTTTGAAATCAACTTTACGCCTTCGCGGTAATCGTCCTGCGTGTATGTGTCGGGAATAATTTTATCCAATGCAGCGGTCGCATTTTCGCTGACGCGCCCGGTCAATTTTCCCGCCGAATCGCGGTCAAACCGTCCGCCCGCCGGGTCTGGCGCGTTTTCGGCGATGCCCGCGAGCTTGAAGGCGAGCGAGTTGACAAAAGCCGTATGTCCGCCCCGATGCGAGATGTAAACCGGATGTTCGGGCGCAGCGGCGTCGAGGTCGGCTTTCGTCAGATAACGCCCTTCGCTCGTCTTCGTGTCGTCGTATTTAAAGCCCAAGACCCATTTGCCTTTCGGCGTGTTAGCCGCGCGCTGGCGAATGGCGGCTTGAATGGCGGAAATCGAGCGCAAATCGCAATCCACCTGCCGCAAATGCAGTCGCCCGGAAACCGCCGGATGAGTATGAGCGTCAATAAAACCGGGAACGACGGTTTTCCCGCCGAGATCGATTTTGATTGTGCGCGCCGTTGCCGAATTGCGAATTTCGGCGTTCGTGCCGACGTGCAAAAAACGCCCGTCGGCGACGGCGACAGCCTGCGCACGCGGTTGCCTGCGGCTCATCGTCAAAACGTTGCCGTTGTATAAAACAATCTGCGGCTCGGTGCGGTCGCGCCAAAGAGCCGGAAGCAGCGGGAAAACTCCGAGCGAGCCTATGAATTCGCGTCTCGATTGCTTTTGCATAATTTATCTTTCAACAGCAATCGCCGGAGAGGATGATTGCGAATGAGTCGGCGACGACGGCAAATGATTTTCTACAGCCGCTTGATTTTCCGCGCCCGTTTCGGCGAGCGAACGCTCGAAAACATCGAGCGCGCGGTCAATCTGCTCTCTGGTGATGACGAGCGGCGGCTGAAGCCGCACGACGTTTCCGTCAACGCCGCCGACGCCGACGAGAACGCCGTTTTTCAAACAAAAATCCCTGACGGCTTCCGCTCGCGCAGCGTCCGATTTTAAGTTCGTTTCGGCAACTAATTCGACGCCGATCATCAAACCCAACCCGCGAATGTCGCCGATAGCGGGCGTTCGCCGCTGCATTTGTCGAAGGTTCTCCAAAATATATTCGCCGTCCTCGCGCGCCTTTTGCGGAACGCGCTCGCGCTCTAAAAACTCGATGTTGGCGAGCGCCGCCGCGCACGAAACCGGATTTCCGCCGAAAGTCGAAAGATGATCGCCCGGTCGAAACGCCGCCGCGATTTCGTCGGTCGTCGTAAACGCGCCAAGCGGAAATCCGTCGGCGATGCCTTTGGCGGTCACTAAAATATCCGGCTCGACGCCGTAATGCTCAATCGCAAACATCGCGCCCGTCCGCCCGAAACCGCTCTGCACTTCGTCGGCGATGAACAAAATGTCGTGTTCGTCCAAAATTTCCTTGACGTAACGGAAATAATTTGCGGGCGGCACGACGATTCCGCCTTCGCCCAAAACCGGCTCGGCTAAAAACGCGGCGACATCGCCCGAAGTGTGAAAACGCAAACGGTCGCGAAGCGCTTCGGCGCATTGCTCGCCGAACTTTTCCGCGTCGCCGTCACTTTGGCGGAAAGCGTGCGGTGCGGGCGCAAAAACCACACCGGGCGCGTAAGGACCGCCGCGTTTTTTGCGCCCGGCGTTGCCCGTCACGCTCAGAGCGCCCAGCGTCCGCCCGTGAAAGCTCGTCTCCAGCGCGATGATTTCGTGTTTGCCCGTGTAAAGTTTGGCTAATTTCAAAGCGCCTTCAATCGCTTCCGCACCCGAATTGGCGAAAAACGTTTTCTTTAATTTCCCCGGCGAAATGTTTGCCATTTTTTCGGCGAGATCGGCGACCGGCTGGTTGTGATAAATGTAAGAGCAACAATGAACCAATTTATCGATCTGTTCTTTCGCCGCCCGAGTTACTTCCGGGTTGCAATGTCCGGCGTTGACGACCGAAATTCCGGCGAAACAATCAATGTATTCCTTGCCCGCGTCGTCCGTGACAATTGCGCCTTCGGCGCGTTCGATCACAATCGGCTGAACGTTTTTAACAAAACTGGTGATAACGTATTCTTTGTATTTTTCAATCGTATTGTTCATAGAATTTCGATTTCGCGCGGGCGACAATTCGACTCGTTGCCCGTGCAAAATCAGCGGTTGAATTAATTTCGCATCCAGCGCCCGTGATAAAAGCGCGTGTAGTATTTCGTTCCGTCGCTCAGTTTGAGATCGAACTGTCCATCTCCGTAACCGTCGGCTGCGCCCGGATCGGTCGCGCGACATGAAAAGCAGCGGATGCGTTTCGGTTTGACCGAATGACCGCCATACGGCTGTCCTTCGTAAGTTCTCGATTCGCCGTAACCGACGCGCGCGTGAACGTGTTCGTCCCAATATCCGCCCGTTCGCCCGGCGTAGCCGATGACCGTATTGACGCCGACGCTCGCGCCGGGCGAAACGTTGAGGCTCGTCATATGCGCCATCAGAGCGCGATAACTGCCGTTTCGCACGACGACGTAATTGCCCAGAGTGTAATAATTCTCGCTGTCGTCAATGTCCCAGCCAGCCCATTCGACGGTTCCCAGAATCAGCGAATAAACGTTGGCGTTTTTGTGCGCCGGGTAATCGTTAGCGTAAAACTGATTGAGCATTCCGGCGTTGTTGCAACGGACGTGAAAATTCTCTCCCCACCAGCTTCCGTAGTTGCCGCTCATCGCGCTCCAGCCCGGATCGTTCGGGCGCAAGTTGTAATAAGTTCCCGAATAAGTTGTCGTGTAATTCGTGTAAAAACGATTGCTCGCGTCCCACGGCGTCTGCCACATCAAACTCGTCGGCTGCTCTGAACATCCGGCGACGACGCCGGTTTGCCGGGCGAAATTAATCGTCTTCATTTGAAACGGCGCGGCGGCGTTTTCCGCAAGCGCGTCCTCGCGGGCTTCTCCGGCGATCAGAGCCGCGCGTTCGGCGTGGGCTCGGTTGTTAATCGCCATTTGCTCGGCGGAAGGCTGGGCGCGCATCGCTTTTTCCGCCGGAACGAGTTTGAGTGAAGCGATTGAGCGCGTCGGTTTTTGAAAATTCAATCGGGCGAGCAAATCTTTGGCGCGCTCGTCTAATCCCGGCTCCGCCGTCCACAAACCGATGCGGTAAACGCGCTTGCCGTCGGCGATGTAAACGAGCGAAAATGGATCGGTTCCGGGCATTCCGCTGAGAGCGATGCCTTTTAACCCGCCAACGCTGATTTCCGCGCGAACCAAATTAAATTCCTTGTATTTCTCCATCAAATCTTTGATTTTTCCCGCGATTTGTCCGGGCTTAACCTGCGGCGCGAGCGCGACGCGCATCACCGGTGAGCGCGCGTGACCGCCGATTTTCTCGCCTTCGGGGTCGAACAAAACGAAACCGAAAGTGCCGAACAAAAACGGGTCTTGCTCAACCAGCCAACCGGCGGGAATTTCAAGCGACGCGCCGACGACATCGCTCGTCACGATTTGTGTTTTCGCGCCGGGATTTCCGGGCATCACGCTAAAAGCCGGCGAATTGGCGAAGGAGCGCGGCTGAACGCCGAGCGAAATAAAAACCACGAGAGAAAAACACAAAATAGCGACGGGAAATCGTTTGAATTCCGCCGTGCCGCCTTCGTCGCCGCCTTGTCGAAGTTGATCGTAAATTCGGGTAAATTTTCTTTTTTGCATCATCGAATACACGCCTCCTTTTGCGTATGTTACGGGCGAAACATCGCCGAAATTTTAATTTCGATAACCGTCAATCGCGTCTCGTTTTCTTCCGGGTACCGGGCAGACGCCGAGATTCCCGGAACTCGATTAAAAAATCGGTCGGCAATTTGTTCGTATTGTTTTGATTTGAAAGCAGAGCTAAAAACAAGTTTAGAAATTACCGGTAATTTTGTATTTATTCTGCTTGCTTTTTATTTACTCAAATTGCTCAAAACCAATCGCACGTTTACCGAATTTCGATTCGCGGAAGGTTTTCGGCGTATGCGTCGTGAGTCGGCGAAAATGAGTGGTGAAATGACTCTGGCTTTTAAAGCCGGCGCGAATCCCGACTTCGACGAGCGGCAAATCGCTGTCGGCGAGTAACTTTTTGGCGCGGTCGAGCCGCGATTTCATCACGAACTGCTGCGGCGTCAACCCAGTCGAGCGGCGAAAGGCGCGGGCGAAATAAAACTGGCTCAAACCGGCGACGGCGGCAAGCTCGGCGAGCGTGATTTCTTCTTCAAGATGCTCGTAAACATACTCTTTGACGCGGCGCAAACGGTAACCGGACAATCCGACGCTCGACGTTTTCGAAACCAGCACGCCGTCGGCGTTGTAACTTTTCAAAAGGTGAAAAATCAGCGCCTGCGCGAGCGCGTCGGCGTAAAGTCTGCCGAACGCTTCACGCGGGTTGGATTCGCCGAGCAAGGCGAAAGCGAGATTCTGAATCAGCGAATCGCTGGTTTCGTAAGTTTCGCGCAGCTCAACGCGCGGCGGCAAATCGTTTTCGAGCGCGGTTTGAACGAGCAGTTCGGGTTTGACGTCAATCAAAAGGCATTCAACTTCTTCGTTCCAAAACGCGGCGACGCGCTCGCCGGCGGGCGTCACGCAGAGATTGCCGGCGCGTCCGCGCTTGATTTGCGCGCCGCCCACCGCCGTCTGCTTTCTGGTCGTCAAACAGCCGCCGAGCGTGACGGTGAGTTCGTGCGCCGAGGACGACTGCTCGACAAGATCGCCCGGCGCGACACGGTAATGATTGACTCGCAAGCCCGGACGCGCCGCCTGCCGGATGAAAAGAATCGGTAACTCATCAGCGGCAATTTTCCAGTTAACTTTCATAAACTCTCTCAATTAATGATTTATGAGATTAGCGAATCAATTATTCGTCTCTTGGTCGTTTCAATTACTACGGAAAAACTGTTATTTCAATTGCTAATCAGCCGAAGGAAAGTTTCAAAGTAAAAATTTTTCACTAACTTTGCATTTTTTTTGTAATCTTGTCAACAAAAAAAATGTTTTCCGGCGATAAAGTTTTATTGTTGCGTTTCGGCGACGAAAATCTCGTCGCATTTATTGTTGCAAGGAAAAACGAAAACAAATTTCGTCGGCGGGCATCCGAGAGTTGCGGAGACGTTTAGAAAGTCGGCGGCGTATTGACCCACAAAAGCGTGGTTTCGGTTTTTCCGGGATTTACCCAGCGATGCGCTTGAGTGCTGGGGAAGTAAAGGCTGTCGCCACGCGTCAAAATATAATGCCCGACTTCATCGAGCCAGATTTCAAACGCTCCTTTGAGAACGTAAATAAACTCTTCGCCTTCGTGATTGTAAGCTCCGCCGCTCGACGCTCTTGGAGCGATGCGCCAGAGTTGCGTTTCCATCATCGTGTGACCGAGGGCGAGAAGTTCGATATGCGTTCCGGGCTGGGCTTCCAATACTTTTCGTTCCGCCGCGCGAACAACTTTGGACGGCGGCTCCGAGTCGCCAAAAAAAGACAAGAAAGTGGTATCGTAGAGTTTCGCCAGTTTTTGAAGTGTGGCAATCGAGGCATTGGTCTGCGAGCGCTCGAGCAAGCTCAAGAATCCGATGGAAAGACCAGCCCGCTCCGCAACGTCTTTTAACTTCAGGCGCTGTCTCAAACGCAACTCGCGCAGTTTCTCCCCGATCACATTAGACTGAAAAACCGATTTGGCGACCGCTGAGTGCTCGTCTTGCCCGTCTTGCGAGAGCACGTGGCGCACGCCACCGACGTTAAGCTGTTTTGCCGACTTCAGGAATTTGATTTTTTGCAACCGCTTTACGTCATCTGACGTGAATAGTCTGTAACCGCCGTCGCTGCGCTGCGGCGCAATTAACTCAACTTTTTCCCACATCCGCAACGTCGAGGGACTAACGCCGAGAATACGGGCGACCTCGGAGATGGTGAAATATCCGGTTCTGCTTAATTTTTTGTCGGGTTTCTTCATTAGTTAGCCGCTATCGTTGCTATCTTTGGACACAGCAAAT
>CADCUR010000289.1 GCA_902805935.1 uncultured Pyrinomonadaceae bacterium | reverse complement strand
AATTTTTGTAAAATCCGCAAAAACAGCAACATTTTTTTTCATAGCTCTGGCTATGAGTAACCAAAGGTGTGGAAATTAAACACTTAACAGTTTTGGCTGGAAGTTTGAATTTGTAAATTTCAAAGGCGACCAGGTTTGATCGCCTTTGAAATCCAAAAAGCGAGATAAAAATTCAAATTATCCAATCTTTACCTGACAAAGCAATTTTGTTTCTTAAATTTATATAAAAACAATGAGGTCAAAGAATTTAATGACTAATAAAATTTCAATAAAATTTTTAACAATGACGGTTTTCTGTCTGCTCTTGAGTTTTGGGCAAGGGTTTGCTCAATCAACCGTTACCGGCGGAATTCGCGGAACAGTTACTGATCCGCAAAAAGCGATTGTGCCAAACGCCACTGTAACGGCAACTAATGTTGGAACCAACAGCACTGAAACGGTGACGAGTGATGCGAACGGCACATTTATCATTAACAATTTACAGCCCGGCACTTACAACGTAGCCGTTAATCAGTCGGGTTTCGGGGATTTTACTGCGCAAAGAGTCGTGGTTGAAGTCGGTCAAGTTACAACCGTTGACGCAACATTGACGGTTGCCGGCACAAGCGCGACAGTTGAAGTGACGTCGGAAGCTCCGGTCATTAACACCAATTCAAATGACTTTGCGACGAACATCAACCAAACATCAATTAACGAATTACCGATTAACGGACGACGCGCTTCAAATTTCGTTATTCTAACACCGGCAACCGTTCCCGACGGAACTTTCGGTTTAATTTCGTTTCGCGGCATATCCGGTCTTTTAAATAACAGCACGGTTGACGGCGGCGACAATAATCAGGCGTTTTTCTCGGAAGAACGCGGACGCACGCGCATCAACTACGTTATCAGTCAAGCGTCAGTTCGTGAGTTTCAGGTTAATACGTCAAACTATTCAGCCGAATACGGACGTTCGGCGGGTGGCGTTATCAACACCGTGACCAAAAGCGGGACGAACGAATTTCACGGCGAACTTTTTTATTACAATCGCAACAACCGCAACGGCGCGCGTAACCCGCTTGCCACCCGAACTATTCTGGTCAACGGCGTATCAACCATCGTCGGCATCAAACCCGTAGACGTTCGCCAGCAGTTCGGCGGCGCAATCGGCGGTCCGATCTTTAAAGACCGTCTGTTTTTCTTTTTCAGCTACGACCAGCAAAAACGCAACTTTCCGGGATTGGCAAGATTCACAAATCCAAATTTCTTGAATACTCCGAATCGCACATTGTTAACAGCGCGTGGTTTATCTAATACGCAAATTGACAACACGCTCGGATTTTTAAATTCTCTGACCGGCGAAACGCCGCGCTCAGGCGACCAAACGATATATTTGCCAAAAATTGATTGGCAAATCAACGGCAACAATTTGTTTAGCGCGACTTACAATCGTCTGCGTTGGGAATCTCCGGCGGGAGTTCAAACTCAGGCGACTAACACGCTCGGACGACAGAGTTTCGGCGACGATTTCGTCAGAGTTGATTCGTTGAATTTACGTTTGCAATCAACCGTTTCGTCGAACATATTGAACGAAGCGCGATTTCAATACGGGCGCGATTTTGAGTTTCAAATCAGCCAGGCTCCTTTGCCGGGAGAACCGACGACGGCTCTCACCGGTCAAGGCACTCGCGCGCCAAACGTATTCATCACTAACGGTTTAGCGTTTGGCACACCGACCTTTTTGGAACGTCCTTCATACCCGGATGAACGCCGCATCCAATTTGCCGACACGGTAACTTATTCGAGAGGCAGACACACTTTCAAATTCGGCGGCGACATTAATCGCGTTACCGACGACATCCAAAATCTACGTTTTGAAGCCGGTGCTTATTCGTATAACAACATCAATGATTTCATCATTGATTACGCGAATTTCCGAACGCCGCTCGCCGCGTCAACGCTTTGCGCGACTTCGACCCGCACTGCCGGACGCTGTTATACCAGCAATTTTCAACAGGGTTTCGGTCCTCCGGGACTTAAATTTAACACTTACGATTTGAATTTTTTCTTTCAGGACGATTTTCGCGTAACGCCGCGCCTGACCTTTAATCTCGGTATGCGTTACGAATATCAAAAAATGCCGGAACCGGTTTTCCCCAATACCAGAACGGACGTTATTCCGAATTCCGGTTTAACGGCGGTGGAAGCGACTTCGCAATTGCCGAGCGACACAAACAATTTCGGTCCGCGCGTCGGTTTTGCTTATGACCTTTTTGGTAACGGCAAAACATCTCTGCGCGGCGGTTACGGTATTTACTACGGGCGCATCATCAACGCAACGATTTACAACGCATTGGTCAACACGGGAAATCCGAATGGACAAGCCCAATTAAGTGTTGCGCCGACGGTCACGACAAATTGTTTTCCGCTGGTTCCCACGGCGACAATACCTTGTGCGCCGATTTTTCCGAATGTTCTGCCGTCAACTACTACAGCCGCGGCGGGCGGCGGAATTCAGTATTTTAACGAAAACTTTCAAGCTCCGCTCATCAACCAATATGATTTGATTGTCGAACATCAGATTGCCCAAAACACTGTCGTATCGGCATCTTATATTGGAAGTTTGGGGCGTAGTCTGCCAACTTTCGTTGACCAAAATTTGGTCAGAACAGGCGCGACAACGCCTTTTACGATTGTCGGCGGTCCGAACGACGGTCAATCGTTCAGCGTGCCACTCTTCGCCCGCACGAGTTTCGGCTCACAGGCGGTTACTGAAATTCAAAGTTCGGTTAGGTCTAATTATAACGCCTTGGTTTTACAAGCAAATCGCCGTTTTACCGACGGTTTACAATTCCAAGCCAGCTATACCCTAGCAAAAGCGACTGACACCGGACAAACTTCGGCGGCGTTTCCGGCAACAAATTCACCGCTCGATGTTTCCGACCGCAGTTTCGATTCAGGCACAAGCAACTTTGACGTGCGTCATAAAGTTGTCATCAGCGCGGTTTATGCGCCGACGATTTATAGAGGCAGTTCAAAATCAATCTACAACTATTTGCTGAATGGTTGGTCAATCGCACCGATTTATGCCTTTTATTCCGGTCGCCCGTATGACGGCGGAGTTTCCGGTCAAAGTTTAAATTTAACTTTCGGCGACAATCGTCTGCCGATTATCCCGCGCAATTCGTTTCGTTTGCCAAGCGTCCAGAATCTCGATATACGACTTTCCAAACGATTTAGATTTACCGAACGCTACAGTCTCGAATTTCTCGCCGAGGGATTTAATGTGACGAATCGCACAAACGTTTTTAATGTCAATACAACGCTTTATAACCGAAACGGAAATGTTCTGACTTTCAATCCGAATTTTGGTCAAGCTACCGGCGCGGACAGCACCTTATATCGTGAGCGGCAAATTCAATTTGCGGCGCGTTTCCAATTTTAGTTTTTCCTTAAACGGAAAAAACCTCTACGGCGCGTTTCTTTCGGGAGACGCGTCTTTTTTATTTTCGACAAATTGCCATTTTCCTTTTACCATTGACTCGTGCGAATTCTACAAATCAGTTCGGCGAGGAATTTTGGCGGCGGCGAGCGGCATTTCGTTGATTTGTGCCGCGGTTTAACGGCGCGCGGACACGAAGTCTTCGCCGCCCTCAGACCGACGAACGAGTGGCAGGCGCGACTCGATTTTTTGCCGCCGGAAAATATCCTGCACGTTTCCTTAAGAAACTCATTCGGAGTTTTGAGCGCACAAAAAATTGCCGAATTCGTCCGCGAAAAAAATGTGGAAATCGTCCACGCGCACGCGGCGCGCGATTATATTCCGGCGAGTCTGGCGTGTCGGATGGCGGCGACGGCGAAATTTGTTTTGACGCGCCACGTTCTTTTTCCGCTCAAGCCCATTCACCGATTTACACTAAGTAATCTTTCTAAAGCAATCGCCGTCTCAAAGCCCGTCGAAGCGAATCTGCAAAACGTTTTCTCGAAGGGAAAAGTCGTTTTAGTATCGAACGGTATTGACGTTGAAAGACTGGCGACGGTCGAGCGCGAGAAATTACGCGAAGCGTTTCGCTTCGAGCATAACATTCCGTTCGACTCGTTTTTAATCGGTACTGTCGGAGAATTAAAAATCCTGAAAGGTCAGCGGGATTTTATTTTGGCGGCGCAGATTATCGCTCGTAAATTTCCCGACGCGCGTTTTATCATTGTCGGCAAAGACAATTCGTTCAAGCGAGATTTTCGGCGCGAGCTAAAACGGCTGGTCAAAATTTTCAGAATGGAAGAGCGATTTACGTGGCTCGACTGGACGGAAGACACGGCATCTTTACTGGCGGCGCTCGACGTTTTCGTTTCGGCTTCGCACACGGAAAGTTTCGGTTTGGCGATTCTCGAAGCGATGGCAATCGGCTGTGCGATTGTGGCGACCGGAACCGAAGGCGCGAACGAACTTCTTCAAACGAATGTTTCAGGAAAAATCGTTTCGATGAAAGATCCGGTTCGGCTCGCCGATGCCGTCGGCGCGGTTTTAAGCGACGAAAACCTACGGCAAACTTTGGGCGTAAACGCTCAAGCAAGGGCGAAAGAGAAATTTGGTTTGGACAGAATGATTGGCGAAACGGAAATTGTTTATCGTGAGATTTCGCCGAACAATTAAAAAACGCGAATGAAAATCAGAACGCCCGAACAAAACCTGCCTGGTAGGCTGGCGCCCGACGACGATTGAAATTCAAGCCGCTTTTCATCTTACGGGTTTCGGATAGCTGACCGGACTTTTATTTCCGTTTTTGTCAATGGCGCGCACGCCGAAAAAGTAATTGTCCTTCGACATTTCTTTCATCACGAAACTCGTGACGTTGCCGACCGTCTGCGCGTTCGTCCAAACCGCGCCGGTCGTGTCGCGCCAGACGATTTCGTAACCCGCCAAATCCGCGTCCGCACCGGCGTCCCATCTCAGTTCCGTGTCGTTGCCGAGCCGAGCCGTAACGATGCCGACGTTTTTCGGACGCGCCGGGGCGTTCGCCAGCCGCGCCAAACTCGCCGCATTGATTTTGGTCACGTCCGCCACGTATTCAAAATCTACAAACTCAATCGTGTCGCCGTAGAATTTTCCGTTTTCGGTTCGCACGTTTTGATGCTGATGATCGTAATCTTCGTTTGGCTCGGTAAAGCGTATGGCGGCGAATCCGCGCTCGACAAACGGAATGTGGTCGCCGCCGCGTCCGTAGCGGTCGCGCCGGTAAACGAGCGTCGCGCGAAACTTCGGCGAATATAAATCAGCCGTTTCCTTGACGAATCTGGCGAGCTGACGCGAAGCCGAATCGTTTTCGCCGCCGACGCTGCGGCGCGTCGCCGCTTCCGCGTCGGTTTCGTTCGTCGGCACGCCTTCGCTGAAAACTCTGACCGAATTTCTTTCAGGCGAATTTTTGAAACTCGTCACGCCGCCGATAATGTCGTTGGTGAACATCGCTTCGACGTTCATCTGTTTTTGCTTCGCTTGTTCGGCGAAATACGCTGCGCCGAGCAAGCCTTGTTCTTCGCCCGCAACAGTCATAAAAATTACGGTCGCATCGAATTTTCTCTTCGACATCACGCGCGCCATTTCAATGACGGCGGCAGTTCCCGAAGCGTCGTCGTTCGCGCCCGGCGCGTCGCATTTGCCGTCCGTCGGCGAACTGCACATCGAATCGTAATGTCCGCTCACGACATAAACTCTCGTCGGGTCGCCCGCGCCTCGCAAAGTCGCCACGATGTTAGTTAAATTAGTCGGTTCGGGAATGCGGTTGGCTTTCGGCTGGAGAAAAGTCTGCTTCTCGACCGTCAGACAATTTCCGCAATCGGCGGAAATTCGTTCAAACTCGCTGAAAATCCAATCGCGCGCGGCGCCGATTCCGCGCGCCGGATTGTCTTGCTCGGATAAAGTGTTGCGCGTTCCGAACGAAACGAGCTTACGAATGTCGGTTTCGATACGTTTGGCGGAAACTTCTTTCAGCATTTTTTGAATTTCCGGGTCGGGTTTTTCTTTTGGTTTTTGAGCGAAGGAACTTGTCGCAGAAACGCAAAGACACAAAGACAACGCAAAAATAATTTTTGATTTCATAAGTTTGAAGCTGCAAAAAAGTTAGCCACAGATTAACACAGATAGATACGGATTTGAAAAGTTTTTACCCGCTTTTATTCGTATCAATTTATGATTGATTCGCTTAAAATTTTTCGCTTCAATGTTGAGATTTATCTTTCCAAAACATCAAATGCCAGAAGGCGATTGCCGTCCGCCGAATACAGCAAGCCGACGGTTTCGTCGGTCGTAAAGCGCGCGTCGGGTTCGGAGATTAAAACGAACCGCACGTCTCGTCCGGTGTGGACGTTCACGCCGATTAAGCCCTTCCTGTCGAACGGCTTCGGCAGATCAGTATAAAAATACATATAGTTTCCGCGAATTTTCGCTAGCCGTTCGCGCCGCAAAAAGTAATCGGAAAGTTTCTCGACTTGCCGCACCGGATCAATCCGGTCAAGAAGGCTTTCCTGCACCTCGCTGCGCGACGGCGCGACGCGACTCGCAATGCTGCCGGCGACATTGCCGCGAATGTTCGACGGTGTAATGATTTGCAAGCCATTTACGCGGTTCAGAAAATTCGGCGTTCTGGCGGCGATGCCGAAAACGCTGATTCTGTTTGCAACGTAATTTTTCGCCGAATTGCTCGCCAGCGTCGTCAAATCAAGCGAAGAAAATCTCGTCTTTAATCCCGACCAGCGTAAGCTCAAAACCGAACGCGCCGCATTCGCGCCGCGCACGATGTTTAGCGCCGATGTCGCCAAACCGCCGTAACGAAAATAAAGCGCGGTCGCCCGCAGCGCGATTCCCGCAACGACACGAAACACGCCGCGGCTTGGGGCTTCGTGTTTCACACGCCAAATCTCGTTCGCGCTTCGGTCTTGGGTCTTGGTTCCTGGGTCTTCAGAAAAAGCGTTTTGAAATTTGAAATCTGAAATTTGCGATTCGGAACGACTTGAAACCTGAAACTTTGAACCTAAAACTTGAAACGCCGCAATCTCGTCGCGTCCGCCGACCACTGCTTTGCCGCTTTCGTTTATCAAAATGAATTGCGCTCGTTCGATGTCGTGTTCAAACTTGAATTTCCGCTCGCCGTCGCGCGCGTCAAGAGCGATTAAATCGTCGCGGTCGGCAATTAAAATCGTGTCCGCGTCGGCGAAAACAAAATTTGTTAAGCCTTTGTCCGCGCCTTTGTAACGCCACAAAGTTTTGCCGTCGCGCGTGTTAATCGCCGATATGCCGAAGCTGCCTTTATTTTCCGTTTCGCCGTCTTTTATTCGGGTGAATTGCCCGCCCGTTCTAACATATAAAACTGAACCGACGACTGCCATTTCCGCAGCAACGCCCAAATCTTTGGCTTCCCATTCGACTTCGCCCGAACGCCGATTGACGGCGCGCACCTTGCCGCGTCCCGACGTGTAAAGATATTTATCGTCGAAAACCGGGTCGGCTTCGGTCAACGCCAAGCCGTCTTCGTTGACTTTAAATTTTTCGCGCTCCTTTTCCTTTCCGGTTCGGGCATCGAAACTCGTCGCGCCTTCGTAAAACAGAAAAAGTCTGCCGTCTAAAATTAAAGGCGGACGATAATTGTCTAAGGTGAAGGCGACTTCGCCCAAATTTTCGCCGAATCTCGACGGCATCATTTCAACGTCGCTGTCTAATTCTTTTTTCCAAAGCTCGTCGCCGCTCGACAAGCTGAGAACGTGGACGATTGGCTTGCGCTTTAGTTCTTTGCCGACGTTTCCCCGCGTTTTTTTGACCAGCACGACGGCGAGCAAATCCTGTTCCGGCTCAACCGCTAATTGCAAAACGTCGCCTTTAATTTTATCGCTGCGCCAGATGCTTCCGCCCGACAACAAATCAACCGCTTCTACGCGCGATTTCTCGCCTTCGTCAATCGAGATTAAAATCAAATCCGTCGCCGGAATCGGCGTAATCGAGGTCTCATCCAAACCTCTCGTTCTCTTTCGCCACAGCGTTTCGCCCGTCCGTCCGTCCGCCGCGTAAAGCGAATTGTCAGTCCCGGCGAGCAGCACGCCGAAGTCGGTCGTTTGATAAAAAAGCACTTTGCCGTCGAGATTTGTTTGCCAAACGGGTTGAGCGTTTGAGGTCGTTGCAAAGAAGCACAAAAGACACGCGAGTAAAACAAAAACTTTCATAAAATTATTATCTATCAAAAAACACGAATTGACATTATGTTTTGTATCAATTCGTGTGATGCTTTTTGCTTATAAAAAGTTTCTATGAGAGAAATGACGCGCGGGTTTTGAAGGTATTATTGAATTCGGTATGCCTTTTGCTTCCAAACGACGACGATTGTGCCGCCCAAATTTTCCGCGATGCCGCGCAAACCCGCGTCGAGTTTTTTGTATTCATTCGTGCCGCGCGTGACATTCGTCGTCGCCTGTCCGCGATAAGCGGAATCATACCAGACGTTATTTTCGCGTTTGAAAGTTTTTCCGCCGACGCCAACTGGTTGATTTGATTTTTCCTTCTTGTCGTCTTTGGAATCCTGAACTTTTCTGCTTTTCTCATTTGCTGAGAGCGCCGTCGGCGCGCGTTGTTGGACGTTGCGCGAATCGGGCATAATCTGTGTTTGATTTTGAGCAACCGAATTTTGCGTCTGGTTCGGCTGCTGCCTTTGCGTCTCGGCGTCAAATCGGTAATCGTTTTCCTTTGCCGCCGATTGCGTGGCGTCCGCGGCGGCGATTGAACCCTGCGTCGCGGCTGAATTTGCCGGTTCTTGCGGCGGCGCGAGAGATTTCGGTTCGGCTCTTAAATTTTTATCCGAATCTTTCTGCATCATCACAGCGGCGTTCGAGTTCATCGTCATTGCCGAAGGCGCGGAAGGCATTGCCGGATTTGAAAAGTTTGCCGACGCGCCTGTAGAAGAATTCATCGAAGCCGAATTCGACATCATCATATTCGCATTCGAGGTCATCGTATTACCCGAATACGATTCGGTCGGTGCCGCGTCGCCGTCGGAATTCATTCCTTTGCCGTTCGGCTGCCTTTCGGAAATCTGCGAAACTTCCGCGCTTTCGAGAGTATTGACGTTTCGCAAAACCGTGTATGCGACAATGCCCGAAAAAACCAAAACCAGCGCGCCGAGCGTGTAAGCCAAATTCGGAAACGCGACGAGTTTTCGATACCAGGAAATCGGCGCGGCGGCAGAATATTTTTCTTCGCTTTGAACAACAGCAGCGGCGTTTTCGGGCGCGAAATTGAGCCGGATCAAGCTCGATAAAGATTTTCGGCACGCGCCGCAATCAGCCAGGTGCCGCGCGTATTTCTGTTTGGTCGCCTCGGGCAGAGCGTTTTCGGCGAAAGCGGAAATCTCGTCCGCGTCCAAATGTTTCGATTTGGGATTTCGGATTTCGGATTTCGGATTTGCCGACGCGAACGCAGCTTCGCCCGGCGCTGATTGCCGCAAAAGAGCGTCTATTTCTTTGTCGAATTCTAAATCCATTTTATTTTTGCCACAGAGGACAGAGAGTTTTTAGAGATATATACAAATTGAACAAATCAAATTTCTCTTCTTTCTCCGTGTTCCCTGCGGCTAAATCTTTTCCCATTTAGAGAACGCCTGTTTGAAAAACATCTTGCACGAGCGCGGCAACGACGAAAATCGCCAGCATTTTTTCAAAATTAACGCCGAGTTTAGATGCCGCGTCAGCCAGATGGTGCGCGACTTCTTCGCCTTGCCAGCCGTGCCGCGTCTGCAAGATTCGCTCGACCGATTTTCTGACGTTTGTTTGAATGCGAACCAATTTGCGGCTCGCCGTCGCTTCGTGAAATCCGAGAACTGTGCCGATGTCTTTCAATTTCAAATCATCAAAATAATAAAGTTTCAGAATCAATCGGTCTTCCGCTTCGAGTTCTTCGATTGCCTGCTTTAAAGCGTCGGAGACATCACGCTGCGTTTGTTTCACGATGAAATTTTCTTCCGGGTTGTCGCTTCCGTGAACGAGTTTCGCGTTTTCGGAATTCGCTGCCGATTCGTTTGCCAAATTTTCAAATTCTCTGGCTTCTTCGATTTGCACGAATTTCGATTCTTTGCGAAACTGGTCAACTGCTAACTGATTCGTCACCGCGCGAAGCCAGCCCGCGAGACTGCCGCGTCCCGAATAATACGCCAGTTTGCTTTTCACATTTCCATTCGCGTCCCGTTTCAAGCCATACAGTTCCGCCCAAATCGAACCTGCCAAATCTTCCGCGTCTTCCGCGTTTTTCGCATACCTTCGCGCCGCCGATTTCACGGTCGAGTCGAAGCTCTTCACCAAATCGCTCCACGCCGTTTCATCGCCTTTTTCGCAAGCGATGATCAAACACAAATCATCGGCGCGTATTTCGTCAACAAAATTTTTTACATCCGCGTCTGAAGCGTTTTCGTTATCTTTGAAAAGATATTTCTCTAACGCCGCCACGATGCGTGTCTGCAAATCAGCTGCGGACAACCGGCGCGGGTTTTCGGCGCGGGAGATTAAACTCCACGTCGCTTCGTCAATCGTTCGGATGTATTTTTCGGAAATCATCGCAGGAAACGACAAAATTTTAACATTGATTTGTTGCGGAGGCTCAAAAAATTACGATTCTAATTCTATTTGAAAATCTTTTCGTCGAGTTTCGTCGTAATTCGCCCGACCGGATAAACGCCGATGCGCTGGTTAATGAAATACGGCGAGCGTTCGTAGAAAAAACTCAAACGGGCGAACGGGCTTTTCGCAAATTTTTCGTCTTTCAATCGCTCTTCAAATTCCTTTCTTAAGATAGCGTCCTTCGCCAGCATCTCGCGCGCTAACTTTTCTAAAACGTAGCCTTCGCCGTATTCCTTCTGCTCGAAAATCGCGTTGAAAAAACCCCAGTAAACGAACGAATCGGGTGAGTTCGGTTCGAGCAGATGAACGGCAACATTCGCCGTTTCCTGCGCGAGCGGAACTACGACGGAATTGGCGGAAAATTCGCGCGTTTCTTTTATTGTATTCGCCTTATAGTTCAGCGTAACGCGGTTTTCAAACGAAGCGGCGGCGAATTTTACGTCTGAGAAACGATAGCTTTCGACTTCGACGGTTAAAGGTTTCGTCAATCTGCGAAACTGAACGCCGTGCGCCTGCAAAACTTCGATTGCATCCGTCCATTGCGGCGGAACAATATAATAAAGCGGCGGGGTGACGGACGCGGTTATTTTCGCTTCGTCGAATTTCGGAATCGTGATTTCGAGCGGTTTCGCGCCGTAAATGATGCGCTTCGTTCCCGAAATCTCGCTGTCTTCAAGTTTGTATTCTATGCCTTTGAAATCGAATGGCGTTGAATTTTTTGTGATTTCCTGGCGGAGCGGAAATTGCCGGTTCGCATCGAAGGTTTTTCCGCGCTCGACGGTTTCCGCGTCGGCTCGGCGGTTGGCTTCAAAAAGGCTCGCTTTGTTTTGGTTTATCTCTTCAATCGTGTAGCGCAAAATATCATAAGTGCCGCGAACGCGCGATTTATAAGGCTTGAGCGAATGAGTTTCAATCAGCAATCCGGCGCGATTTCTGAGCGGCGCGTAGCCCGTCGCAAAGCGCGGCGTCGGGATAAAAGTTTCGATTCCTTTGGTGACTTCGCGCCCGTCAAATTGCAGGTAATGCGTTAAAAGATTTCCCTCGCGTTCGACTTTCGCCGTCACGTTTTTTTCAAAATGCTCGTTCAACCAATCTTTAACGAACGGCGAAATTTCAAAGTGATGCGCGAATTCGTAAGTCAGATTGTATTGAAAATCCGCGCCGTCCGTGACGTGGCAATCTATGAAAAAATCCGGTTTCCAATCGTTCCAGAGCTTTAGAAAAGCGCGCGTTTCCGGCGCGTCCGCCTTCATATAATCGCGGTTCAGATTGAGATTCGAGGACGTGGCGCGAAAGCCCATCTCGTCGGGTCCGTTTTGATTGATGCGGTTATAGGCGTTGAAATTTTCGTGTCCGTCCGCGTTGTAAATCGGCACGAAAAGAATGACGACATCTTTTAATAAATCGGCGCGGGTTTTCGTTATCGCAATGTCCCGAAAAAGCGCCAGCCCTGCGTCTTTGCCGTCGGATTCGCCGGCGTGGATGCAGGCTTGAATCAAAACAATCGCTTTGCCTTTTTTTCGCGCCGCCGCGACGGTAAAAGTTTGGTCGTTCGACGCGATTAAAAGCGGCAAATCTCTGCCTTCGCCGCTCGCGCCGAACGATTGATACTGGATTAAATTCGATGCCTCGTCTAATTTACGCGCGTAAGCGACGGTTTCAGCGTAGCGCGGAGTTTTTCGGTAATCGGTTTGCTCGGCGTATGTCCGCCAATCTGCCGGGACGTTTGCCGATTCGCTTTGCGCCGGTGTTTTCATAGCAAATAAAACAATCGAATAAATTACTAAAGTGAAGATCGCTCGTAAATTGTTCGAGCGTAACAAAATTTTTCTGCTTGTTTGCGCCAATGACATAAATAAATTCCGAGTCGAACGTGGTTTATATATGATTTTCAAGATTTATCTTACAACAGGCGAACCGGAAAATATAAAAAGGTCGAAGCCGTAAATTGACTTCGACCTTTTCGGTTAAATGCCGCAATTGGCGAACAGATTCGCCGATTGCGGGCGAATGAATTTTTTACGGAAGCGGGTATTGATTCGACCGAACGACCGGCGCATCGCCGCTCGTTCCGAAAGCATACCCGAACTGCGTCGCATTAGTTACGGCGCGGTAATAAAACACGCTGTTCGATGGACGATAAACCGCCAAATCAGCTCGCGCATCGCCGTCGTAATCGCCGACTGTCACTAAATCGCCGGCTAGTCCGAACTGCGTGGCGTTGACGATAACGGCGTTATCCAGTCCGATGACATACCAGTAAAGCAATCCGTTTTGCGACGCCACGACGCCGATGTCGGATTTGCTGTCGCCGTTGTAATCGCCGATTGCCATCTGCATCGTGTCGAGTCCCCACCGGACGCTCGACGTTCCGCCAGCCGAACGCAGAATAAAGAATTGCGTCGCGCCCGGCGCCGGGTCGTTCGTCGTGCGCCGAACCGCAATGTCTATTTTGCAATCACCGTCGTAATCGCCGATTGCCGGAACGTCCGTCGGATTGCCGCCCCACTGCACAGCGGTCATTTCACCGTTTTCGGTATTCACGATATACCAGACGCCGGTCGAAGGACGATAAACCGCCAGTTCAGCTTTGCCGTCGCCGGAATAATCGCCAGCTACCGGGATGTCCGTTGCCGTGCCGAATTGGTAACCGCGCACTGCATTGTCCGAGCTTCTGACCCAATACCAAACTCCATTGCGGTAAACGCCGATGTCGGTTTTGCCGTCGCCGTCGTAATCTACGGGCTGAAGTTTGTCGCCCGATGCGCCGAAGTTTCTTCCCGTCGCCGCTCCCGAACCGTTTGGCTGAATAAACCATGTTCCGGTTGATTGACGGAACACCGCGTAATCGGTTCTGCCGTCGCCAGTGAAATCGCCGCGTCGTTGAATGTTGCACAAAACTGTGTTGCAGTTTTGGCAAACTCGCGCGCCGAAGACTTGCACATCGTCAACCCAGACGCCGCCGCCCGCGACTGCGACCGCGTTGTCCGAACCCATCAGCCAGCGGAATCTGACCGATTGTCCGTTCAAACTCGCCGGAAGATTGACTAAAGTATCAATATAGCCGTTGGAATTGCCTTCCCACGCCATACGTCCCGGCAAAGGATTGGCAAAACCTGTGTTTAAGGTTCCGGTGTACCCGCCTGTGACGAACGAGCCGCCGCCGGTGATGACATCAGTCCAGGTCGTTCCGTTATTAGTCGAGTATTCCAAAACCATTCCGTCGAAACCGTCTTCCGTATTGAATCGGTTTCTGAACGAAAGTTGAGCGTCAGTTCCCGCAATGGAAACCGCCGGACTAGTCAGAGCCGCTAAATTGACGGTCGCCGGATCGTTGGCAAACGCGGCGTTTGGCGGCGAACTCGGCGTGGTCGTCGTTGTCACCCAGTTGATCGCCGTGCCGGAGATCTGCGTGTTCGTCCAGCCTGCGGGCAATGCCGGAGCCGTTACGCTGTCAAAGTTTTCGCTGAGCGAAACTGTTCTGACACCGGTCGTGTAAGTTCTGGTTACATTCGGATAAGTCGTTGATCCGTCATTGACGACAAAAGTCAGCGTTATGCTGCTGCCGCAAGGAAGGCTTGGGTTAACGGTAAAAGTGAAACTCCTCGCTACCGCGGCACTGCCCGGAGCCAAAGCACCATAGTTTTGCGCCGGACTCACGTTGGTTACGCCGCCGGTCGCCTGCAGAGTCGCCGTCAAATTCGTCGTCGCCGCGCCGCCCGTATTTTGCAACGGCAAGCTGACGGTTACAACTTCGCCCGGATCCGGCGCATTGTTCGGCGTGCCGCACGATTCGGCAGTGATGGTCGGTCCGGTCGAAGTCAAAACGGCAACTCCGTTCAAACACAGATTCACTGTCGCCGTTTGCCCGTTAGTTACCGTGACGGTTTGACTGCCCGTGCTAAAACCGCCGGATTTACTCGCCGTTACCGTATAAGTTCCCGGCGCAACAGTCATCGAAAAAGTGCCGTTCGCACCGGTAACGCGCGCAAAACCGCCTGTCGAATCAACCAACGCACCTGAAATCGGCGTGCCGCCGACGCAAGCCGTAATCGTGCCTTGAATAGTCGCCGTCGGCGCCGCGGTGCATTGCGGGAATTTGAATTTGCCGATGCGCGTTGACCATCCAAAACCGCTTACCGTCGCATGGTATTCCTGCGTGAACCACATCGTGCAGTCATCGTCCGTATCGAGATTCATCGAGCTGTAATCGCCCCAACGGTTGACGTTGCCCGTTTGCGCTCCGGTGGCGTCGTGAAACAGTGCCTCGCCTTCGTTTAACGTGCCGCTGTTGGCAACATTATTTGTGCGTCCGGCGATTTTGATGTCCGCGTTTTGGGTAACACCCGATTGGCTGTAACCCAGAGCGATGTTGCCTCGATTATCAAGCGCGATGCTGCCCATCCAGTTATTTAAGCGAGTTCCGGGCGTGTCGCCCGCGCCGATATGCGTTCCTTGGTCAAAGACCGAGACGGTCGTGTTAGCTGGGCGACGCAATTCAAACCAACGGATGGCTGCGTCATAAGTTGCCGGCGACGTTGGAGCGACTCCACTGACATTGACCGTAAAACTACCGGCGTAAGCATTAATCGGATTGGCTTGCGTTCCGAGATTTCTGTATGTCAAACGATTCATTAATCGCAGGGAAAGCGATTCCAAGTTTGTGCCTCCCAGTTGCTCGATGTCGCCGCGTCCCGGCGGGTTGCGCGGGTCGAACGGAGCCAGAGCGACATCGGGAATCACTTGGAAAATCGTGTTGGCGGGATTAGCAAAATCGGGTTTGAATCTAAACGACCGAAGTCCGTCAAATGGGTCGCCGGTTTCATCGGCGCGAAATTCCAAAAAGATGTGGTCGAGTTCGGTCGGCGGTCCGCCGTAACCTTCGATGTCGGTCGGCAAAACGCCGCCCGACGAAGAAACGCGCCGAACGATCATCGAAGCGGTCGCGTCGCCCTGCAGCATTTTATCGCGGTCAAAGGCGAGCATTCCGGCTCCGGCAAACGCCGCGCCGCCGTTGGTAAATTCGTTGGTGGTCATGTAATAAGCATCGCGCCACACGCCGAATTTCGGGTAATCGTTGATGACGTTGTTTGGGTAAAGATACTGATATGCGAAATACGCCCCCGATGGGTCGGGCGTTTGCGACACGGCGACGCATTGGTACGTTGGTGTCGTAAAGCCGGTCGGCAGTCCGAACTGCGTGATGACCCAGCGGTCTGCCAATTGGTCGTAATTAACCGTCGGGTCGCCGTCATCGCGGCGGCACGGGCTGCCGGCGGGTAAACTGCTGAACAGCGTGCTGACCTTTAACGGTCCGGTCGTTCTCGCGCCGGTCGTTTTGTTATAAATACTGTAAACCAGATTGACGGCTTGAACATAGTGATTCGGACCGACGTCGCCGATGGTGTCCGGCGGTGCGACGTTCGGCGCGCCTGCCGCGCTGTTATCGGTTTGCGCGTTGCCGTCGAATGTTAAACTCGGCGTCGGCATCGCCTGCGGCGCGTCGCTCGTTGAAACTGATTTGTCCATCAGCGGGTCTTTGAAACTTTCGCCCGCGCCCGCGCCCGGAATCGTTCTCTTGAGCTCCCGCAAGTTGAGCGAGTTGATTTCTTGAATATATTGTTCGGGCGGAATGCCTTTGGCAATCGCATCCCGTTCAAGAATTTCTTCGCGCATCTGATTTTTCGTCACGTAAAAAACCCGGCGCAGATGAGCGTCCACAACGCTGCCGTCCATTTCTGAAATCGGTCCTGTTTCACCGACTGCGGACGGTGTAACGACCGAAAACTCCCCTACTTGTCTGACTGTTCGCGCTGCCACATCGTCGTATTCTTGACGCGACGCGGCGTCTTCACTTATCGCCTGCGACGGCAGTTTAATCCACGCGACGGCGGCTAAAACTACCAAAACTCCAAGCAACGTTCTAATTTTCCAACTCATTTGTATCCCTCCGAAATGATGCTTTTTTCAATACGCTTAGAGATTAAATCACGCAGATTGATAAATAATCCGACGCTTTTTTCACAGACTTTTTCAGCGTATTCAATGGTTTTTATATCAAAGCCGTCTGTCGGGCTAAATTATAAACACACGGGTTGCGTATTTATCCTAACTATTCCCATTATCAAACCGCGAGGCACGAATGCTGGGTTTGTTCGGGTTGTTTATTATGACTTTATAAGCTGTTGAACGTATGAAATTAGAATGGAGAAAACACCAATCCGGCAGTGCGGCAGATCGTTTAATCCTAACCGAAAATAAGAGCGAATATAAATTCAAAAACATCGGGAGATAAAATCTACAAATAAGTTGTATCAACTTTTTACCCGCGGGTGCTGATAGATACTTGCCGCTTTCACGCTTTGCATTCGAGGCGAATTAAAATTAACAAAACGAATTTGCAACCGAAGAGAACTTAGAATATTTGATTATGTCGGGTAAATTACTAAGTATAGACAAACTAACTTATTCACCTCGCCAATGTCAACGAATACGCAGCATAAAACGAAAGTTTTTCGCAAACTTGTTGTAAAAAAATTTTGCTGGCTGGACAGCCTAAACCGAGTTTAGTCATCGAACTGCAATTGTTCGATAATCTCGCGCATAAACTTTTCGCCTTTTTCCAATTCTTCGGGTTTCAGAGAAACCGCGCCGACGACCGCGTGACCGCCGCCGCCGTAGCGTTCGCAAATCTCCGCGATATTGTGCCGGCGCGGGCGCGGCGACCATGGATTCGAGCCGACGGAGATTTTCGTCCTGAAAGAACTCTGCGTTAAAGAGACGGTGTAAGTCGTCTCCGGGTGAAAATAATACGGAATAAATTTGTTATAGCCGTCAATGCCGTCGCCGACCAGATTGAAACTGACCACGCCGCGCTCATATTTCGCTCTTCGTTTTATCAGTTCGACCGTCTCCCAATGCCGCTGGAGAATCGGCTTTAATTTCGCCTGAATCTCCGCGCTTTCGACAACCGCGTCGAGACTTTTCGCGGTCAAATCGCGGATTATTTTTTCAACGAATCGTTCGTCTTTTTCGCCTTCGATAATTTGCATCAGCTTCAGCGCCGACGAACGAAGCTCTACGCACTCGGCGGGCGATTCGTACAGCGCGCCGTCAATAATGCGCGCCCACCGAATCAACTCGGCGAGACTCGCATCTTCATAACCGAATTTTTCGCAGGCAATTCGCGCGATAAATTCGGCGCACGATTTACTCGTCGTATCGAGGAACTTTCTGCCCGACTTATCGGCGCGAAAATGCGCTTCGTCCTCTGGCGAGAGAAACGCCGACTGATGATGGTCGAACCACCAGTCTAGGCGTTCGTCGGGGCAATATTTGAAATCAACTACCGCGTTTTCGTCGCCGTCAAACTGCTTCGGATCAAAAGCATTTCCGGCGCGGTGCATCGTCGGCGTGTAAAAGATTTCGGCGTTCGGGCTTATTTTAGACTGATAAAATTTTGAAAAAACGGCGGCGGAAGAAACGCCGTCAAAGCAGTTTCCGTGATAAAGTATGCGAAGTTTCATAAAATAATGTTTCGTTTTGCGAACAAAACATTTTAGAGTAGTTATCAAAACGTCTAACGTCAAGGAAAATTTATGAATATTCGGATGGCGAACTTTGAGGATGCCGCGCCGCTCGTCGAATTTAACCAAGCGATGGCGCTCGAAACCGAAGGCAGACGACTTGACCCGCACACTTTGAAAAGCGGAGTCGAAGCCGTTTTTCAAGACGACAAAAAAGGCTTTTACGTCGTGGCGGAAAGCGATGAGAAAATAGTCGGCGGTTTGATGATCACTTTTGAGTGGAGCGATTGGCGCGGCGAATGGTTCTGGTGGATTCAGAGCGTTTATGTTTTGCCAGAATTGCGCGGGCGAGGCGTTTATCGGCAACTTTATAGTTTCGTAAGGCAAAAAGCGCAGGCGCAGGGCGACGTTTATGGCTTTCGTCTATACGTCGAAAAGGAAAACGTTCGGGCGCGAAAAGTTTATGAAAAACTCGGGATGGACGCTTCTCACTATCTGATGTATGAAACAAATGTTGAGTAATATAACCCCGCCCCTAACCGACGGGTTGTTAAACTTATAGTGAAGAAAAGCCAGAGTCTTCGATAACGAGAACTCTGGCTTTTTTTTGAAAAACAAAAA
>CADCUR010000288.1 GCA_902805935.1 uncultured Pyrinomonadaceae bacterium | reverse complement strand
GTCCATCGTTATGAGCGCGTAAGTAATATTCTTAGAGAAGCAGTAAGCGATCTTGAAAATGCAAATCGTGCCAAAATCGTACCATTAACCAAAAAGGAAGAACAAAAGATTGCGGTAAACTATTGAAAATAAATGGTGGAGTAGAGGAGGGTCGAACTCCTGACCTCTGCATTGCGAACGCAGCGCTCTGCCAAACTGAGCTACTACCCCGAAACCCGGAATTTCAATAATAAAAATCTATTGCAGCGGTGTCAAATCAATTTGCGGCTTCAATAGTTATTGAACCGTTGCCGCCAGCAGCGAGCCTTTCGGGTCGTAAGCATAAGCGCAGCCGTCTTCGATTTTGCCGATGATGCCGTGAAAAACCACGTCATCGGCGGATAAAACGACGACGACATCGCCCGGGCTGTAGCGCGTGTAATCAATCTCGAACTTAATCATTGTCGCGTTGCCGTTTTCGTGGTTTACGGTTTCGTATTCAAAAGTGTCGGCGTTAAAACTAATAGTCTGGCAAAAAGCTACTTCTGGCATTTTATATTCTCCTAGACGAATTTAATCATATTAAAATGCAAAAGAAAAACTCGCCGCCAACGCCGCAAAATTTAGAAGGCGAAGCGAATCAAATTATTTCCGCGTCTTTCGGTGAAATTTCGGCGGCTAAACTTTTTGCGGCGCGAAATCCAAAGTAATCGCGTCGTGGTCGGAAAGCGACACATTTTCCGCGTCAACCAAATCGCTTATGGTTTGCGGTTTTCCTACTACTTCGATTCTCTTTCCCGCAAACCAATCTAATCTTGCCGAAACTCGCCCGCCGACCCTGCGCGCCGCCCAGAAGATAAACGGAAAACACCAGCGCGGCACCCAGTCGCCGAGATTCGTGTTGTAAGCGGCGTTTTCCATATCGTAATGCAGAGTTCCCGCGCCAATTTCGTTTAAGGTTTTATATTCATAGTCGCGGCGTTCCAATTCACTAAAAAGTCCGCGTTCAAAATATCGGTCTGGATGCGGGTAATGATTTTTAACCACGTTTTTGACGCCCATCGCTACGCGCCGGAAATATCCGGCAATGGCGTGATTCGCGCTCTGCGCGTTATAAGTCGTCGTGTTCCAATCGCCGCCGATGACGGTCGGCAGAGGCGGCTGAAGCGCGTCCAGATAATCAAGCACGATTCGCATTTGCAAGTGTCGGTGTCGGCGCGATGAATGCGCGTCGAGATGCAGAGCGCCGACTCGAAAATCGCCCGCCGGATGTTCGATGTCGGCGACGAGCGCGCGTAAGTGTCCGAGCCGCTTTTCTTTGCCGAACATTTTATCTTTCCCGTTCGGCAGCGGCACGGCGTGAACGTTTTTTAGAGCGTATTTTGAAAACAACGCCAAGCCGTGCAAGGACTTTGTATTTTCGCCCGCCGCGTATTCTTCGACGCCGCTGCCCTTTTGCAAAGCGATATAGCACGGCGCGAAAGCGTAATTTAATTTCAATTCTTTTGCTAAATCTCTGGCAACGAAACGGTTCTGGCTGCGCGCCATTCCGTAATCGAGTTCGGTCAGAAGAAGCAAATCTTTATCTTTTAATTTCTCGTGATTTTTAAGAGCCTCGACGATTCCGCCGAAGCGGTTGCCGCGCTCGATGTTCCAGGCAAGCGCGGCAACCGCGTCTTTTTTTTGATTAACCGTGGGCGCGTAATTTTCCTGCACGACGGCGTTTAAAATCCGTTCGACGTCAGGTTTGATTCGGCGGTAAATTTCAGATTTTTCCGTAGCTTCGATTGAATCAAATTTGAGCAGTTCGGGGAAAAATTCGTTCAATCGGTGATCTAAAATATCGGGCGAGTGATTCTCAAAATCCGTTTCGGCGTTCATAAAAATGTTAAGGATAAATAAACCGCTCTTAAAAAGGCAAAAACCAAATATTGAAAACCGCTCGCCGCTTTTGCTTTTTTACTCGAATCAATCGTCGTATCTTTCCTTGCTCGGCTCGACGGCGAGGAAATCCCGCGTGATTCTTTCGGTGTATGCGCCGAGCAGTTCGTCAATTCGCTTGCGCTGCGGCGAATGAAAAATAAAGCCGACGTGCTTCGGTTTCGTCACGCGATAGACGATTTCCGCGTCGGTGTAGCGCGAAGTGTCGGGCTGTTCCTGATTCGCCAACGAAAGCACTATTCCGGCGTAATCCTGCCGCAGCTTCGGCGTTTGGTATAAATCCCCAGCCGTCGCCGTTTCGAGTTTCGCCCATTCGCGCCAGAGATTAAAACCGCAGGCGTTTTCCAAAACGTCGGCGATATACGCGCCGCCGACACGCGCTGCTACTTCCAATAAATAAAATTTCCCCGTTTCGGCGCATCGCAAAAATTCGGCGTGCGAAACGCCGCGCTCATAGCCGAAGGCTTTCAAAAGCTGTTTATTCAATCGCTCCAGTTCGCGCCGTTCTTTCGATTTATACGGCAGAATCGCAGTCGTAAAAACGCCGCCCTGATGCGAAACTTTGAACGGCGCGGTGCCGTAATCGCTCACGCCGTGCGCCGCGACTTTACCGTTTTCGACGACCGAATCAACGTGAAAAACTTTGCCTTCGATAAAGCGTTCAATCAAAAATTGCGAAGGATGATCGCGCCACGTGTGGCGCGCGTCGTAATCTTTTAACAGTTGCCATACTTCGCCTTTCGTTTGGCATTTTTTGATGCCGTGCGCGTTGACTTCGGTGCGCGGTTTAATAATCCACGGCGCGGGAACCGAATCTAAAAATTCGTTTATTTCTTGTGTATTGAACGCGCCGACAAATTCCGGGCAAGGCAGATTCGCCCGGCTCGCCCTCTCTCTCATCCGCAGTTTGTCGCGGAAACGAAGCAGGTAAGAACCGCTCAAGCCTTCGATTTGCAAATGCTCGCGCGCTTTGGCGGCGGTCAGAACGTCGAACTCGTCAATGCCGACGATGCGATCAATCTTTCTCGTCCCGGCGATGTTCGTCACGGCGCGGACGTAATCTTCCTGGGTCGCGCCGTCGCGCACGGTTTTAACTTCGCTCAAGCTCGTCCACGACCACGCCGCATCAAGCAATTTCTCGCCCGTCACCAATGTTACGCGCCAATCGCGCTCGTGGCACTCTTCGAAGAATTCGTTGCCTTTGAAAAAACTGGCGATGCAGACGATGTGTTTTTTCATATTACAATGCGCCGGATTCAATAATTTTTATTCCTAAAAAATGCGTCAATGCTCCAATCGCCCGCGCCTTTGAGCAGAAAGCACAGCGCGATGAAAAGATACAAAAACGCCAATTCTTTTCTTTGATACGGATCGTTCAGATGAACGCCGAAAGCGGCGGTCAGCATCACGCAGGCGACGAAGAAACTCGAAATTCTGGTGAACAGTCCGAGTGCGAGAAACGCGCCGCCCAAAAATTCGGCGAGCGATGCCGCCCACGCGAAAAACGACGGCACGGGAAATCCTAAATTTGTCACGCCGCCGATGAATTGTTCGGATGGCGGCAATTTTCCCAAACCGTGCGCCGCCGCCAAAGATACGCCCGCGAAGATTCTGAGCAGCGCTAAGCCCGCGTTGGCGACGGCTGATAAACCCGACTCGCCGCCGAAAAGTATTTGTTTCAGCATTAAAAATTCTCCCCGATTGATTTTGTTTTACGCTAAAAGAATGGCACAATTTAAAAGCAAAAACAACAAATCTTGTTTGTTTCGAGAAGTTTCAAACGGATGTTTAGAACCAAAAGTTCTAAACGCAAACACGGAGTAACAATGGGCGATATTGATATATTAAATTTGGTCAGCCACTTGGTGATTTATATGGTTGTGCTGCTCTTGGCGATTTCCGCGCACGAAGCCGGACACGCCTGGATGTCGCACAAATTTGGCGACGACACGGCGTATATGCTCGGTCGCGTCACCTTGAACCCGGTCGCCCACACCGACCCGATTGGAACGCTTCTGATTCCGATTATTTCATTCATCTTCGGCGCGGTCGGCGGCGCGTTAGGCTCGATTCCGCTCATCGGTTGGGGAAAACCGACGCCGGTTAATCCGCGCAATTGGACGAATTATAAATTGGCGAACGTGATGGTTTCCATCGCCGGTGTTTTGGCAAATTTAATTTTGCTGATAATCGGAATTGTTTTAGCGAAAATCTTAATGACACAAGGATTCACACCATCTGATTTTTTTGGAAGAGCCAGCAATCCGCTTGTTATTTTTGTTACCGATTTGATGTTTTTGAATCTCTCTTTATTTGTCTTCAACTTATTGCCTTTTCCGCCACTGGATGGAAGTAAAATTCTCTCCACTTTCTTACCCGCGAGCTTCGAGCCGGTTTTTAATCTTTTGGAACAGTACGGTTTTCTGATTTTAATGGCTCTTATTTACATCGGAGTTTTTAGTTTAGTTTTTCATCCGTTTCGTCTTGCCCTGGCTTACACTCTAGTTGCAATTTCTTGATTTGTTATGAAAAAACGCATTTTCAGCGGCGCGCAGCCGACCGGCAGTTTGCACATCGGCAATTATCTCGGTGCGCTGAAAAATTGGGTTTCATTGCAAAACGAGTTCGAGAGTTTTTTCTGCATCGTCAATTTGCACGCGATAACTCTGCCGCAAGACCCACAAATTCTCAAACAAAAAACTTTGGATTTAGCCAGAATTTATTTGGCTTCGGGAATTGATCCAGAGGTTTCGACCATCTTCATTCAATCGGACGTATCCGAACACGCCGAACTCGCGTGGGTTTTAAATTGCATTGCGCGAATGGGCGAGTTGGAACGAATGACGCAGTTCAAAGACAAATCGAAAGGCAAAACCGAGCGCGTTGGTGCGGGACTTCTGACATATCCGGTTTTGATGGCTTCCGACATTTTGCTTTATCAAACCGACCTTGTTCCAATCGGGCAAGATCAAAAACAGCATCTTGAATTAACTCGTGATGTGGCAGAAAGATTCAACCGCGATTTCGGCGAAACATTTAAGATTCCTGAGGCGTTCATTCCGCCGGTCGGCGCGAAAATCCAATCGCTTGCCGAGCCTGCGAAAAAAATGTCGAAGTCGGATGAAAATCTGAACGGCTCGATTTTCCTGCTCGACGATGCTGACACGATTACAAAGAAAATGAAAAAAGCCGTGACTGATTCGGGAACGGAAATCACCTTCGACAACTCGCGCCCGGCAATTAATAATCTGCTCACGATTTACCAATTGATGACCGGCAAAACGGCTGAAGAATGCGAGGCGAATTTCGCGGGCAAAGGTTACGGACATTTCAAAACCGAAACCGCCGAAGCCGTCATCGAATACTTACGCCCGTTTCAAGATCGAGTTAAAAATTACACTGGCGAAGAATTGAAAATCATCTTGAAAAACGGCGCGGAAAAAGCGAAAACTATTGCGCGGGAAACTTTAAATGACGTTTACGAAAAGATGGGAATTGTCGGTGCGATAAACTAATCTAAATAAAAAACGCGGCGATATGATTTAAAGTTTATGTTAGACAAAATTACCGTCTATGAAAAACCGACTTGCACGACCTGTCGCAATTTAGCAGAGTTGCTCAAAGAAAACGGCATCGGTTATGAAAAGGTCAACTATTATATTGACTCGCTTTCGGAAGAAAAACTCCGCGAGCTTTTGGGTAAAGCCAACTTAAAAGCGTTTGATATTTTGCGAAAGAAAGAACCGCTCGTTATAGAATTGAACATCAGCGAAGAAACGCCGTCTGATGAAATAATAAAATTGATTGTCGAGAATCCGAATCTTCTGCAACGTCCGATTGTCGAAGTCGGCGACAGAGCGGTGCTGGCAAGACCTGTTGAAAAAGCACTAGAGTTAATAAAACAATGAGTAAATTCGCCCAAACGCCGGAACCGCCGTATTATGCCGTGATTTTTACGACCGTCAAAAGCGAAAATTTGGAAGGCTACGCGGAAATGAATGCGCGGATGTTTGAATTAGCCCAACAGCAGAAAGGTTATCTCGGGATCGAATCGACACACGGCGCAATCGGGCTTTCCGTCACTTACTGGGAAACTTTGGAAGACATTGCCCGTTGGCGAAATCACGCCGAACACAAATTGGCGCAAGCCAAAGGTTATGCAACCTGGTACCAGGCTTTTGCGACGCGCGTCTGCCGGGTCGAGCGCGATAATTTTTACGAAAAATAATTTTATGAGTTTAGCGAATGGAAACGGAAATGGAAACGGGCATCGCCCGAAACCGAAGAATGTTCTCGGCGGCGAATTAAAATACTGTTGTATGAAACCGCTGACCGGATTCTACCGTGACGGTTTTTGTCGTACCGGCGCGGAAGATCGCGGCAGTCATACGGTTTGCATTCGCGTGACCGACGCCTTTTTAGTGTTCTCAAAATCGCGCGGCAACGATTTGTCCACGCCGCGTCCCGAATTTCAATTTCCCGGACTAGTAGAGGGCGATCAATGGTGTCTGGTCGCTTTGCGTTGGCAGGAGGCGCTCGAAGCCGGCGCCGCGCCGGAAGTCGTTTTGGAAGCGACGCACGAAGCCGCGCTGCAGTATGTTTCGCTCAAAGACTTACGAAATCATCAGTTTGAAGATTAAATGGAAACGATCGAACATCTGCGCGAGCTTTTCGCTTATAACGACTGGGCAAATCGCCGAATCGTCCGCGCACTTGAATCGAACCGGAGCGAAAAGGCACGCAAAATATTAGCGCATCTGCTCATTACCGAAAAAGAATATTTCGAGCGGCTTTACGGCAAAGATTCGACGGGTTTCGATTTTTGGCAGAATTTGTTGGCGGAAGATTGCGAAAATTTAGCGCAAGAAAACGCGGAGAACTACGAACGCCTTTTGAAGCAATTTGACGATGAAGGACTCGGACAAATCGTTAAATATAAAACGAGCGAAGGCGCGTCGCACGCGAACACTTTCCGCGAACTTTTGACGCACGTTCTTTTCCATTCTTCGATTCACCGCGGCAATATAATTTTAAAAATGCGCGAAGAAAGTTTTGCGCCGCCGAAAATTGACTACATAATTTGGCTGCGAGAAACCGCGACAAAATAATTTGGAACAACCAGCCGAACAATTAACTTTCGATTTCGACCGCGTGCAGCCGCACATCGCCCGTGAATCGCGTGACGATATAAAACTCACGCTCGGCGCGTTTTCCGGTCCGCTCGACCTTCTTCTTTTTCTCATTAAACAAGAACAGGCGAACATCTTCGACATTCCGATTGCCCGAATCACCGACGAATACCTGAAATACATTCGCTTGATGAAAACGCTGGATATTTCGCTGGCGGCTGATTTTCTCGTGATGGCGGCAACTTTGATCGAGATAAAATCGAAGATGCTTCTGCCTGGGGAAATCGCGGACGAAACGGAAGAAGAACCAGAAGACCTGCGCCGCGAATTGATTGACCGGTTGCTCGAACATCAAAAATTTAAAAACGCTGCGGAGATGCTTTACGAACGCGGCACCGTCGAGCAGGCGGTTTTCCGGCGGGGGTGTATCGAATCGGACGAAAACAACACGGAGACGAACGCGACGGTGTTTGATTTACTGACGGTTTTTCAAAAAATTCTCGCCCGCCACAAAGTGGAAGTGCAGATGGAAATCGAGCGCGAGGAAATGAGTTTGGCGGAAATGCTCAAACAGATCAAGGCAAAAATTTTTCAAACGAAGCAGTTAAATCTGCTCGAACTTTTCGGGGCGATGCGAACCAGACAGGAACTCGTTTTGGCGTTTATCGCCGTTCTCGAATTGGTGAGAACCGACGATATAAAATTACTGCAGAGCAAAACCTTCGGCGACATAATTCTGACGAAAATATAAAATTACAGGCGCGGAGAAAACCGATTCTGTAATTTGATGACCCAATGGAAATCGAAGAAAAACAAACGCGCGGCATCAGCGAAATAATTTCAATCGTCGAAGCGTTGATTTTCGTCGCGGACGAACCCGTCAGCATCAAAACTCTGGCGGAAGTGACAGACGAAGACAAGGAAATCGTTCAGGCGGCAATTGAAGAACTCGCGCGCGAATACGACCGGCGCGAAAGCGGTTTGCAAATCAGAGAAATCGCGGGCGGCTGGCAGCTCGCCACGCGAACCGAGTTTCATGAGGAAGTCCGAAAATTCTTAAAAACTCGACCGTCAGCGAAATTATCTTTGGCGGCATTGGAGACGCTCGCCGTCATCGCTTATAAACAACCGGCGACCGTTCCCGAAATTCTGGAAATTCGCGGCGTGCAGTCGGCTTCGGCGATAAAAACTTTGCTCGATAAACGCCTGATTGTAGCCCGTGGCAGAAAAGAGACGGTCGGGCGACCGATGCAATACGGCACGTCGAAAGATTTTCTCATTCAGTTCGGGTTAAAGGATTTATCGGAACTGCCGTCAATCGAAGATTTTGAAGATTTGGCGGGCGGAGTTTAGGAAGTTTTAAGTTTTGAATTTCAGGCGTCCGGCATTTAATTTGAAATCTAAAACTCAAAAAGTTAGTCACTTGCCTCGCTCTTCAAATTCTTTTCGCACATCGGCGAAGGTTTTTCCGATTAAATTCTTGCCGATGTAAAATTCGCGGTTGGTAACTTCGGCAATCGCTATCGGCGGCAATTTATATTCTCGCAATTCTTCTAAACTTTCAAAATAAACCTTCGCCAAGTTCAATCCCCAAAGCTCGCCCAGGAAAACGTCAATCTCGATTCGTTTGCCGTCCGAATCGTGAAAATACCGGTTTTTGCGAATTTCGTTTGTTTGAACTCTTTCATTTTTGCGAACTTCCCTGCCCTCGAAAATTTCAAACGCGGCGTGTTCCGTTTCGCTTAAAAAGATTCGGGAAATTTTCCACTGCGACAAATCTTCGAGCGGCGCGCGCTGTTCTAAAATCCACGTCCATTCTTTGGTTTCGGGAACGCGAATCGAACGCAGCCGCAGTCGCGTATTATCAATATAATTATCGAAAATCTGCAAATGTCGGCTGGCGCGCGTCAAAGGCGCGGGCAAATCCTCGATTAAAAAAACGCGGCGCATTTCGGTTTGATAAACGTTGTCCATTTTCTTTTTTTTCGCCTGATGATTTATACTCGTTTGTTTTCAAGCTATCTAAAGCACGGAGATAAATTATGCGATTTTACATATTACTATTTTTGACGATTTTTTTAATCGGTTGCGGCACGGCGGAAAATTCAAATACCGCAGTCAATACAAACGCAGCCGGCGCGAACGCGGCGATTGCTAACGCGAACAATCCTTTGGCGACGGCAAAGACGCCCGAAATTTCAACCGCGAACGACGCGCCGACGCTCGCTCCCGTCGTGCAAAGTTATTATGCAGCTTTACAGAAAAAAGACGACGCGGCGCTCAGACGAGTTTATTCGCGCGAGTCTTTGAAATCTTTGGAAGCCGATATGAGAGAGGAAAACAAAAAGTCTCTGGTCGAATTTATCACTGAACTCGAACCCGTTCCCGACACGCCTTTCACGGTTCGCAACGAGCAGATTCAGGGCGACACGGCGATTGCCGAAATGCGCGGCGGAAGTTACCCGAACGGCATTAAAATTAAATTCGTGCGCGAGAACGGCGAATGGAAATTGACAAACGAAAGCCCGGAAATTCAAAGCGTCAAACAATCAACAGTCAATTCAAACTCCGCCAAATAATTTCGCGGTTGATGTTGACTGTTTGTTGAATTTGTCGAAAAGAAAAAGCCGACTGGCGAGTTAAACCAACTGGCTTTTTCTTTTTGGAGCGAATCTCAAATTGATTTCTTTTGCGGAAGCACGCACGAAGTAAGGTGCAGAGTTAATGCGCCCTTACTTCGTGCGTGCTTCCGCATTAGCTGCATAAATGTTTAGGCTTTCGCTTCTTTTGCGTCCGCCGCCTGATACGCGGGCAGGGAGACTCGCGCCTTCGGTTCTTTTTTCAAACCGAGCGCCCAATCTGCCTGCATCAGCGTGTGAATGTCGCGCGTGCCTTCGTATATAACGGCGGCTTTGCAATTTCGCAAATAACGCTCGACCGGGTAATCGTTCGTGTAACCGTTCGCGCCGTGAACTTCAATCGCCATCGAAGCGGCGATTTCCGAGCGCGTCGTCGCCTGCCATTTCGCTAAACTCGCGGCGCGCGCCGACGGCTTGCCTTCGTTTTTTAAATACCCGCATTTCAGCCAAAGCAGATGCGCCATTTCGTAATCGGCTTCCATCTCGGCGATTTTTTGTTTGACCAATTGAAAATTAGCGATTGTCTGACCCTGAACTTCGCGTGTGTTGGCATAAGCCACCGAAGCATCGCGCGAAGCGCGAATTACGCCCGTCGCTCCCGATGCAACCGTATAACGTCCATTTTCCAAACTAAACATCGCAATCTTAAAACCTTCGCCTTCCTGTCCGAGCATATTCGCTTGGGAGACGCGAACGTCCTGCAGAGAAAAATAACCCGTATTCCCGGCTTTGATTCCGAGTTTTCCGTGCAACGTTCCGCTCGAAAATCCTTCCATGGCGCGCTCGACGATAAAGCAGCTCATTCCCGAATGGTCGCGGTTCTTTTGTTTTTCTAAATCAGTCCAGCAGAAAAATAAAAAATGGTCAGCGACATCGCCAAGAGAAATCCACATTTTCTCGCCGTTGAGAATCCAATCATCGCCGTCGCGTCTGGCAAAAGAGCGCATTCCGACGACATCGCTGCCGGCATTCGGTTCGGTCAAACCAAAGGTGGCGAGCTTTTCGCCTTTCGCCTGCGGAACGAGATATTTTTGTTTCTGCTCCTCGTTGCCCCACGCCAGCAAACTCAAAGAATTCAAACCGACGTGAACGCTCATCGCTACGCGCAAAAACGTATCGCACGCCTCTAATTCTTCGCAGACCAAGCCGAGCGAAATATAATCGAAACCCGCGCCGCCGTATTGTTCGGGAATGCAAACGCCCAAAAGTCCGAGTTCAGCCATTTTGTCGAAAACGGCGCGCTCGAAATGCGCCTTTTCATCCCACTCTTTGATGTGCGGCGCGACTTCGCCTTGGCAAAATTCGCGCACGGTTTTTTGCAGCGCCAAATGTTCTTCGGAAAGTTCAAAATCAATCACAGTTTTATAAACGTCCTTTTGTAAATTTATTAAATTAAAGATCGTAAATTACAAGACAATTATAACATTGCCGGTAATTAAACGAAAAAGGACGCGAGCGGGAAAGTATCGCTCGCGTCCTTTTTGTGGTTAAACCCTCGCTACTACGATTTAAGGCTCGAAAGGCGAAGCGATTATCACCTCGCCGCGCAAGAAAGCCGAAGCCACTGGCACATCGCTGCTTGTGCCGAACTGGATGCCCTGCGCCTGATTTCCGTTTGAGAGCAATACGTAAAAAACGCCCGCGCGCCAAACGGCAAAATCGGTTTTGCCATCGCCGTCGTAATCGCCCGAAACCGGGCGGTCGCCTGCTTGTCCGAATTGCTGGTAACGCTGCTGGTTATTCGACGATTGCAGAATCGCCCATAAACCGGCGCGGAAAACGACTAAATCGGTTTTGCCGTCGCCGTCAAAATCGCCTTCCAAGCGCTCATCAGATGCGTTGCCCCACTGCGCGTAACGCGGCTGATTGTTCGAGCTTTGACGGATATACCACGTATTGTTCGACGCCCGATAAACCGCCGCGTCCAGTTTGCCGTCGCCGTCGAAGTCTCCGCGCACCGGCGTATCGCCTGCCGTTCCCCAAAGAATCGGGACAAAATTAACTCCCGGCTGCGCTGACGGACGATAGAAAAAGAAACTCTGTTCGCCCGCCGCGCCGCTGCGGTAAACCGCCGGATCGGCTTTGCCGTCGCCGTCCCAATCGCCGACAACGCGCGGGTCGTCGCCGGTTCTGCCGAATTGTTCGGTGCGAACCGTGTTGTTGGAAGAATTAAGAATATAGAAATAGCCGAGCGCGCCCGCGCGCCAGACCGCAACATCGGTTTTGCCGTCGCCGTCGTAATCAACAGGCACGAGCCGGTCGGAACTGATGCCGAATTGCACGGCATATGCGCCCGCTGTCGAGCGGTTCAAATACCACGTGCCGTTCGACGGGCGGAACACGCCGTAGTCTGTGCGCCCATCGCCGTCAAAATCGAACGGTGTCCGAGACGGCACACTGGCGGGATTAAACTCGAATGCGCCGATGTCAACCGCCGCGCCGACTTGACGCGGAAAACCCGCGCCGCGCTGGTCGGTCGTCAAAGGCGCCTGCGGGTTCCCGGTCGCGCAACTTGCGTTGACGACGCAGTTATTTCCGGCGTTGATTGCCGGAGAAGTCGGTTGAAGCGTGTGCGTCTGCGTCGGACCACCGTTGTTAGCAAGCGGACCGAGCCGCGCTGGAGTATTTAACAAATCGGAAGCTACCCAACCGGTGCTCGTTCCGACGACGCCGATCAAATTATTTCCCTGCGAACTTATCGCGCCGGCGACATCGGGCGTCGCCGCGTCTCCCGTATTTCCGGCAATAATCGTGTTCCGAATGTTGGCGTTGAGCAGCGTCGTTGATTTATGAAATCCGCCCGCGCCGGTCGTTGCCGTATTGTTGGTAATCGTCGCGTTATTCATCGTCAAACCTTGCCCGTTATAAAAAAACGCTCCGCCGTCGCCGCCCTGCGCGGTATTGCCCGAAAAAGTCGAATTGGCAATGTTCAGCGTGCCGTTAGCTTGAATCGCGCCGCCGCCGGTCAGAGTTGATTGCGATGTGTTTCCCGAAAAGGTTGAGCCGATGATATTCAGAAAACCGCCGGAAAAGTTTTGCATTCCGCCGCCCGAGCCGGTCGCCATGTTGTTAGAAACCGTGCAGTTTATCAAATTCACAGTGCCGGGCGAAGCTGTAGTTCCGGTATTGTTTAATCCGCCGCCGTTCGCCGCTGTATTTCCCGTCACAACGACGTTATTTAATGTTAAAGTTCCACCGTTGTTATAAACGCCGCCAGCGCGTCCCGTCGTCACAGTGCTTGCGCCGTTACCGCCGGTTACGCGCAGATTGCTAATATTCGTTACCGCGCCCGTGTTATTGGTAAAAACGCGGCTGGCGTTGTTGCCGCTGATGGTTAACAGATTCGTCCCCGCGCCATTGATGGCGAGCGTACCGTTGGCAGCAATAATAATATCCGTCCCGGATAAAGTAATCGTCTGAGCCTGGTTGAAAAGCGCCGAAAATTGAATCGTGTCGTTATCAATCGCCGCCGCCGCCGCCACTGCTTCGCGCAAAGAACAATCCGCGTCGCACGCGCCGTCGTTCGTATCGGCAATTTTTGTGACTGTATAAGTCGCCGAAAAAGCAGCCTGTGCAAAACACAGCGCAAAACAAAAACTGAGAAACGTTTTCACAAAATTATCCATATTTTCTCCCGAATTTTTTGATTAGTAAGCCGTAAAGATTTTCGCTAATGATAATCCCAAGCTGTGTGCAAACACAAACCCGCAGCGTTCGCCTAGTGGTCGGAGTAAAAGTTGAAACGAATTTCCGCGAAATCGCGCCGATTACAAACGCCGCGCCGGAATACGAAAAGCGACTAAATTATTTATTCGACGAAAACTCTTCGCCGTGATTGCGGTTTTCGTCTTCCGGTGCGCTAAAATTCATTCTTATAAATTTTCCGAAATATAAACGTATGAAAATCCAAAAATTGTTCGCCGGATTGTCAATTTGCGTCGCCGCGCTTTTTTGCCTGCTTCAAACAGGCGAGGCGTTCGCCCAAAATAAATCGAATGAAAAAATTTCGCCGATGCCGAAACTGCTTTCTCTGCGCGAGCAGATGACGGTGCGCGAGGCGTGGCTTAAAAAACGCTTCGAGACGATGCTTTTGCCGATGATGCGAAAGCATAATGTTTCGATGTGGATTGTGACGAACGAGGAATTTCACTCGGATGCGGTAACCGAATCAATCGTGCCGCCGATTCCGATTGTCGGACGGCGCGATTTTTTTATTTTCGCCGACAACGGAAAAACCCTTGACCGCTATGCCGTCGTGCGCTATTCGGAAGAACGTCTGAAAAATCATTACACACTGCTGAGTCCCGCGCGCGACAAAACCGCCGAAACGATTAAAAAAATCGTTGTTGAAAACAATCCGAAAACCATCGCCTTAAATATGGGCGGCGGACGCGGGCAATCTGACGGCATCACCTTTGACGCTTATAAATTCCTCGCCGAGAGTTTGGGAAAAGATTACGAATCGCGCTTTGTCTCGGGCGGAAAATTAATTGCTGATTATCTCGACACGCGCCTGCCGGAAGAACTCGAACATTATCGCAACGCCGTTCTCGCAACCGACGTTTTGACGCGCCGCGCCTTCTCAAACGAAGTCGTTACGCCCGGCGCGACGACGGTCGGCGACGTGCGCTGGTGGCTTTTGCAGCAGGTGAACAATCTCGGTTTGACCGTTTGGTTTCAGCCGGATTTGCGCGTTCAGCGACAGGCGAAAACGAATTCGACCGCACAGCAATTTCTCGAAGTCGCCGATGAAAATATCATTTTGGAGCGCGGCGATTTGATTCACGTGGATTTCGGTTTGAATTATATGGGACTTTCGACCGATTGGCAGAAACACGCTTATATTCTGAAAAGGGACGAAAAAGATGCGCCCGTCGGTTTGAAAAATGCTTTGAAAAACACGAATCTTTTGCAGGACGCGCTTTTCAAATTCGCGCGCGTCGGAATGACGGGCGCGGAAGTTTACGAGCAGACGATGGCGCAGATGAAACGCGAAAACGTCGAAGCGATGATTTATTCGCATCCGCTCGGCACGCAGGGTCACGGACTCGGCGCGTCAATTGATTTTCGCAAATCAATCGGCGGCGCGGAAGAACGCTTTCGGCTCGGTTCCTATATGGCGATTGAACTGAACACTTCGACCGTTGTTCCCGAGTGGAACAATCAGAAGGTAACGATAATGGCGGAAGACGACGCCGTGATGACTGAAAAAGGATTTGAATTTATTCGTCCGCGCCAAACCGAGCTTTATTTAATTCGATAAAATTTTCGCCGCGAATTACACGAACATCACGAATAGAAAGAAAAATAATTCGTGATGTTCGTGTAATTCGCGGCAAAAGATTTATGATTCCAATCGCCGAAGCATTAAAAATTATCGGGCGTGAAACTCGTTCGCTCAAAACCGAAGCGATTGATTTGGAAAATTCAGTCGGCAGAATTGTAGCGGAAGCAATCAAAGCCGATATGGATTTGCCGCCGTTTGACCGCTCGCAGATGGACGGTTTCGCCGTCAAATCGGAAGATACAAAAAACGCGCCCGTCAGATTAAAAATCGTCGGCGAATCGGCGGCGGGAAAAGGTTTCGACGGCAAATTAAAATCCGGCGAAACGGTGCGGATTATGACCGGAGCCAGAGTTCCCGGCGGCGCGGACGCGGTTCAAAAAGTCGAATTGACGAAAGAGAGCGGCGGCTTCGTCGAAATTACAGAGACGACCAAAGCCGCGCAAAACATTAACGGTTTGGCTTCGGAAATCAAAAAGGGCGCGAAAATTTTCGGTCAAGGCGAGCGAATTACCGAACAAATGATTGCCGCCATCGCTTCGTTCGGCTACGCGAAAATAAAAGTTTTTTGTCAGCCGCGCGTTTCGATTCTTTCAACGGGCAATGAAATCGTGAACGTTTCCGAAACTCCGCAGAAAGACCAAATTCGCAACTCGAACTCAATAATGCTGAAAGCGTTCGCCGAAAAAGCGGGCGCGGCGACGCGGGTTTTGCCGCTTGTCCGCGACGATTTGAAAACTCTGGAAGCGACCATCGAAAAAGCCTCGGAGAATTGCGACGTTCTGCTTATTTCCGGCGGCGTTTCGGTCGGCGATTACGACTACACGAAGCCCGCTTTGCGAAATGCGGGCGCGGAAATTTTCTTTGAAAAAATCAGTTTGAAACCGGGCAAGCCGACCGTGTTTGCGAAGTTAAACGACGCTTTTGTTTTCGGTTTGCCGGGCAATCCGGTTTCGTCAGCCGTCACTTTTCATCTGTTGGTTCGCACGGCGATTTTGCAGATGCAGGCGGCAAAGAATACGGAATTAAAAAAAGGGTTCGCTGTTGTTGCTGAGAAAATCAAAGCGGCTAAAGAACGCGATTCGGTTTTGCCCGTCTCAATCGAAACCGATGCGAAAGGTCGCTTGATTATCGAATCTCTGCGCTTTAACGGCTCGTCGAATTTCATCGCGTTCGCGCGGGCGAACGCATTGGTCTTTGTGCCGCAGGCGAAAAATCTGGAGGCGGGCGACACTGCCGAAATAATGTTTCTGCCGTAAATTTTATGAATAAACTTTCGCATTACGACGCTCAGGGAAAAATAAAAATGGTTGACGTTTCAGGCAAAGAAACGACCGCGCGGCGAGCCGTCGCGTCGGCAAAAGTTCTGTTGAATGCAGAGACGATTAAAATTTTGCGGGAAGGAGAAAATCCGAAAGGCAATCCGCTGGAAATCGCGCGCGTCGCCGGAATTATGGCGGCGAAAAAAACCGCCGAGTTAATTCCGCTATGTCATCAAATCAATCTTTCAAAAGCCGATGTCAAAATTGAAATCACCGAAGGCGGCGTCTCTCTCGAAGCCGAAGCGAAAACCAGTTCACAAACCGGCGTTGAAATGGAAGCGTTGACCGCCGTTTCGGTCGCGGCTTTGACGATTTACGATATGTGCAAAGCCGTCCAGAAAGACATTCAAATTACCGAGATTCAACTCGAATCGAAAACCGGCGGCAAATCGGATTTCGTTAAATCGTAAAAATTTTTCGCTTCCGTATTGTCGAAGACGAGAGTCAATCGCTTTTTTTATAATTAAAAACGCGCCATAGATAAAGAACGGCAATCGTGCCGAAAACGACGTAGGTCGCCACGTCGAGATATTCGCCGACTTGCCGGAAATTCGTTCCCAAAAGATAACCGGCGTAAGCCAGCAAACTCGTCCAAACGCCTGCGCCAATAGTTGTAAATAATAAAAACGAGACGAGATTCATCCGGTTAATGCCCGCCGGAATCGAGATGAAAGAGCGAATTCCGGGAACGAGACGACAGAATAAAACCGCTTTCGCGCCGTGCCGGTCAAACCAATTATTAGCTTTGTCAATGTCGTCGGGCGAAAGCGTAAGCCACCTGCCGTGCCGTTCGGCGAAATTTTTAAGGCGTTCTTCGCCGAGCTTCGCGCCCAAATAATAAAGCGGCAGCGCGCCCAAAACCGAGCCGAGCGTTCCCGCGACGATCACGCCAAGAAGCGGAAATTTATCTTCCGCCGCCATAAAACCCGCGAGCGGCATAATAAATTCGGATGGAATCGGCGGAAAGACGTTTTCGACAAACATCAAAAAGACGATGCCCACATAGCCGCTTGAGGCGATGAGATTCATTATCCATTTGGTCATTGCCGATTATTTTAACAGCTATCAACTCGAAGCGTTAGAAGAGATTCGGTTGAAAGCGTAAAAAATTTGCCGACTAGTATTTTTGAATAGACATTACGAAAGCATCGTCAAAACATTACTGCACAAAACATTTTGCCGCGCCCGTTTTCAACGGCATTATTTTCGCAAAAGTTTAATCAGCGTTTTCCTTTTCGTTCGCCGTTATATTTTTATCCATCCGAAATTCAATTTTTCCGGCTAACGTCAGAATAATCAAAGTTAAAATCGTGCTAATCAATCCCAATCCCAAACTGCCTAACCCGATTGTCACGCCGATTGCCGCCGTCATCCAAACTCCCGCCGCCGTTGTTAATCCTTGAATATCGCGTTCTTTATCGAGCTTAAGAATTGAACCCGCGCCGATGAATCCGATGCCGGTCACGATGCCCTGAATCACGCGCGACAATCCGTCCGAAGACATTCCGTAACCGGAACAAGCCAGCACAAAAAGCGTCGTGCCGAGCGTCACCAAAATATGCGTTCTAAGTCCCGCCGGCTTTCCCAGTTTCTCACGATTTATTCCGATGACCGCTCCGCACAACGTCGCCGCCACCAGCCGAATAATAATCCGCGCCCACTGATTCGCGTCAGGTACGCCGAAAGTTAATTCTTTCCAAAAAACATCCATTTATAATCTCTTGTAAATTTGCAGTCATTAAATCAATCGGTGTTAAATTTATGTTAAATTTGTGTTAAATTCAACTGTAACCTGCAAAGAATTCAGAGACTTGTCAGAAGATTTTTTGACTGGAATTCAAATGACAAAATTTCCGCTTTGGACAAATTGGAAAGTTTATTTTGATTGGGTTATATATTTTACGAACTTTCGTCAGGCAATTGTAATTATTCGCTTTCGTTTTTTTGATACGACGCTTTCGATTGTTTGTTGAAATTTACAATCGCATCTTCATCACAAAATTCGTCCCGACCGTTTCGCCGTAAGGAAATTCTATTTCGCCGACCTTCACAAAACCTAACTTTTCATAAAACCTGATCGCCGCCGAATTACATTCCCAAACGCCGAGCCAGATTGTTTCATAGCCTTTCGCCCGCGCCGTTTCAAAACATCGCTTCATCAATTCGTTGCCGATACCTTTGCCTTTCGCCCGTTCCAAAGTATAAATCCGGTGCAGTTCAACAGCGTTCTCATCTTGCAAACAATCAACCGCCGAGTTTTCACGAAGTTTAGCGTAACCGACGGCTTTACCGTTTAATTCGGCAATGAAAAATGTCGAATTAGTATCGTTTAATTCATTTTCAATCTGCCCCAAACTAAAACTTTCAAGCACATAATTCGCCAAATCGCTCGATTCGTCCTGCTCGAAATAGGCTTCGTAAAAAGTCGTCACGCCGAGAGCGCAAATGATATTCGCATCGGAAATGTCAGCGTGACGAATTGATAAATTCA
>CADCUR010000287.1 GCA_902805935.1 uncultured Pyrinomonadaceae bacterium | reverse complement strand
AAGATATTTCGGCTTTAACCTGAGTAACCGACGGTTTTTTATTTTAACAGATTAGCGTAAATGCTTTCTCAGAAACGCAACGATTTTCCAGCCATCCAGATAAACCCACGGCTTTTCGCCCAAGGTGTAATGCCCGCACGGAATTTTCACCGCGCTGTGTTCGATATTATGCTCGCGCAGGGAGCGCATCATATCGCGCGACAAATCAACGGGGAAAGTTAAATCGTAAAGCGTGTAAATGTAACGCTGCGGGCGCGCAGGCATTTTCGCCAATTTGTCCATATAGGCAAGTGGCGAAATCGGCAGCCAGAACTCGCGCAATTCTTCGAGCGAAACATTTTTTCCGATGCCTTCTTTGACGTGATACGTCGAGAGACCTTGCCAGACGACATCGGCGACGTAGCCGGAAACGTGATTGAAAACGCCCGCGTCAATCGCCGCGTCGTGCGCGAAGGCGAAAAATCCGACGCACGAACCGATGCTCGTGCCGACGACGCCGACTTTTTCATAACCTTGTGATTTCAGCCAGGCGACGGCGGCGCGCGTGTCAACGACCGACTGCCTCAAGGATTGTAAAGTTCGCCCGACGTTCGGCGCGACCAGATAATCGGCGCGTTCGAGTTCCGGCGGCATTCGCTCTTCGTGATAAGGCAAAGTCAATCTCAAAGCTGAGACGCCGACGCGGTTGAAAACTTTGCACAAATCAAAATACGTTCCGGCTTTGGCGTTCCAGTGCGGCAGCACGACGACCGCCGATTTTTTATCTTTTGCGTGCGCGAAAAATCGGGCGCGAACCGTGTTGTTTTCAATCGAGGTGGTTTCAACCCCGCTTGTCCAAGTCAGATTCACAGCCGTCAGTTTGAAATCTTTGATGTCGGGCGCGAAGAAAAATTCATCGCTTTGGGCGACGGCGTTTTTTGAATACTCGCGGAAAAATTTACGCGGGTCGCCGCCGTTTCCATTTTCCGTTACAAACTCGGTTCCCCAGCCGAATTCGCGCACGACGCGGTTGGCGTTGAGCATCGCAAAATAGCGTTCGCGGTTATGCATATAACGTCGCAGCATATTTATAAAGTAAAAAGTAAACGGACAAAAGGCAAAAGGCGAAAAAGTGAAAAGGTGAATTGATGAAAAAGAATATGCGCCGCCTGAATGAAAAAAGCTGCGGAAAATTTAATCCCCACAGCCTTTCCCACTTTTTCACTTTTCCACTTTTTCACTTTCTCACTTTTTCAAAAGCACGACCGGCGCTTGTTCCGCCGCCATTATTTTCGTGTAAAAATCTTTGACAGAATTATATTTCTCAACCGGCACGGTCGTTCTGTTCGTCGTCAGCGAGCGCGTGAAAACGAGTTTGTTGTCTTTGACTTCATATTTAGTCGTGTACTTGCCAAACGGCATTTCCAAATTTACCGCATCCGGCATTTCATCAACGACGAAACCCGGCGGCAGATTGAACGTGACGGTTTCCTTCATCGAATTTGAATCGAGCATCACGGGCTGGTCGCGTTTCGCCTCGGTCAGAAAAACGCCGCCGCGTCTGCCGACGATTGCCGGTTTGAAAACGAGCAGGCGATTCTGCATCAATTGGGCGTAGCGCGGGGCGGAAAACTCCACGTCTAAATCGAAACGCGCCGCTTCCTTTTTGTCGTTCGGCATGATTTTGCCGAGCTGAGCGCCGGTTGCGCCGCGCGTCAGCCAATTTTCAATCAGCTTTTTGTAATCGTCCGATGAAAGAAGGCGGCGTTGGGCGCGAAAAACAGTTGACTCCTGCCCATTGGCGACTTCCTTAATAATGCCCTTAATGCTGCCGTCGTCTGTCAGGCTGACCTCGACATTCCTTTCCAGAAGGTTCGTCTCCGGCAGCGTTACCGGCATTCTCGCCAATCCGCCGTTGTCGCCCGCGCCGATAAGAGCGAGGCTGCCCTGCAGATAATCGGGTAAATCGCCGACTGGTGTGAACGGGTCGGTCGCATCGAAAATAAGCAATCGTCCGAGTTTCGGGTGATTCAACACGGTCGGGACGACGGTTTCGTCGCTGACTTTGACGGCGATAATCGCGTGGTTGAACTGCGACGGCGAAACCCATTCCTCTCGAACGAAATTCGGGTCGCCCGAATAAATCCCGACTGGGTAGGATTCAATTTTTAAGACGCGAAGCATCGCCCGCATCAAGTTCGCCTTGTCCTTGCAGTCGCCGTAGCCGCGGCTCAGAACCAGATTCGACGGGCGCGGACGATAGCCGTTACCCTGCGCGACGCCGATGTCAATCGAGATATACTGTAAGCCCTGTACGTAGCTGCCGACGGCGCGGATTTTTTCGAGTTCGGTCTTTGCACCGGCGGTCAATTCTCTGGCTTTGGCAGCGACCGCGTCGTCAACAATCACCGAAGGGTCGCTCATACTGTTTTCCCAGCGCGAGACGGCAGTCCAATCGGGGAACGACCGACCTTCGGCTTGCGCGCCGTTCGCGGGCGCGAATTTGACGGCGATGCGCGGCACGATGTTTCTGATTGACGGACTGAGCGGCTCGTCGCGGATGAACGGCAGATTGCGCAGCTCCCAGACGTAGCTCGTGTCGTTGGTCTGCGGCTTGATCTCGGCGTGGTTGAACGTGATGCTCGATGCTTTCCAACCCGCTGGCACGCTCAGGCTGTAGCGCGACTGCATCACCGGCAAATCGCTTTGGAAAAAGTGATTATCCTGATAAAAAAGCGGCTTCTTTTCGGTGATGACGCTATAGCCGAAAATGAATCCGGCATCCACGTCGCCTGTGGCGTTGATTGCTTTGACGCGGTATTCGTCGTAAATATCGTCTGGGTCAGAGACGCGGTCGAGAACCGATTTTTTGTCGTACTCCTTAACCGAGCCGTCGGGACGAATGACCCACGCGCTAATCTCGCGCACGCGGCTGGAACTCGTCAAATACAGGGCTTGGGCGACGGCATACTCGCGCCCTTCGCGGGTCAAAATTTTAATGGCGTGATGTTCGACCGTCACGAGATTGCCTTGCGCGTCGAGCGTCACGTCGTTCGAATCGTGCAGAACCACGCCGGGAACGTCTTTAGCGTAGATCGGCGGTTGAATCGCGGCGGCTTGTTTGAGCCAGTTAGGTGCGCCGTCGTCGGCGAAAACTGTTGTAAAGAGTGAAATTGTTACGAGTAATACGAATAACAATTGGGAAATTTGAGTCATAATAATCTCCGAAAAAAGTGTAGGGGAAGACATAAGAGCGCCCCGACAAAATTAATTCTGTTTGAGCGTAATCGTGTGCGTATCGGCTTTGTGAAATGCGTCGAACAAGCCTTTCAGCGCTTGGTATGACGCGGACGGAAATAATAAATTTCCGCCACCGCCGAAATGAAATTTACGCTGATATGTTATTACATTAGCCGCTTTGTCCACACCGATTTTAATGTTTAAGGAACTAATTTTCTGCGGATCGGTGAGCGAACCCGGCGCGTCGGCGTTATCTAGAGAAAAACCTTTCGGCAATTCGATTTCAACGTCGTCGGTTTCCGCCCACGGATAATTGAAATAGACATCGTATTTTCTGGTCGCCGTCGAAAACATCGCGCCTTCGCCGTATTCAAAAAAGCCGGGCTGCAGGAAAAGCCGCTTGCCGGTTTTTTGCGCATAATTCGGCACGCGGACTTTAAAGCGGTAAGAGAGCGGTTTTTGCGGCTCGACGATATTTTCTATTTGAATTTCCGATACTTCCGCCGTACTCATCCGCGCTTTGATTTCATTTTTCAGATTTTCCTCGCGCTGTGTGACGGACTCGTCGAAATTGTTCATTTTATAATCCAAACCGACTTGTCCGACGTATTCGACTTCGACCGTGCCTTCGAGCGTTCCGTCTTCGAGCAGCTTGAATCTGCCAGTGCGTTTGGCGACGGTTTTGTCGGTGCCGGAGAGCGGAGTTCTCACCCAATTGTAATTTTTTTCGCCGACCAGCATCGCCCACACATCTTCTTCATACCAGACGAGCATACCGGCTGTAAGAAACTTCATGCCCGGTTTGTAAAACTTCCAATCTTCTCCAACCTTAACGGCAATCGCCGCCGGATGAATAAAGGCGTCATTGGTCATATTTGGGTCGAAAAACATTTTGTTGCGGTTCCCAGTAAACGCGATTTTCGTTTCAAAGCCGAGCGAGTTAGCCATCGCGCCGAACAGCATATCAACAAATTGCGCGCTGCCTGATTTATTTTTCAGAACCTCGTCAAGCGATTTGATTTTCGGCAGCTTCGCGCGCTCTTCGTCGGTCAGCGAAGCGTCGAAGGAAGTGTTTCTGATTTGCGTTTGGCAAAATTCGTAGAGCTTTAGCAGTTTTTCTTCGGGCGTCGAGGCGGAAGCCGTGATGTCAGCGGCGGCTTTTTTAATTTCCTTGTCCGACTTGTTCATAAATTTGACCAAGGCGGCGTTTTCCGCCGAAACTGCGCCCCAGTACCGGGTCGGACTGCTCGGGTCTTTAATCGTGTAGGAAATCGAAAAAGCCGAAGCGTCAATCAGGTTGAGACTCGCGCCCTGCAGCAGCATCCACGGGCGAACCGTGTCGCTCGGCGGCATTCGCGGCTCTTCTTTGAACGACGGCACATTGGTTCGCTGCGCCAGATAAAATCCTTTTTCGTCCTTAATGAATTTCGTGTCGGTGAAATTATACGATTGATAATTGGGTTCTCGTTTGCTATACGGTTTGTAATAATACGAGAGCGTCTGCACCGGAATATCGCGCTGAAAAGTCAGGCTCATACCTCTGGCTCCGGCGTCTTCAATCACTTCGCGGTAGCGATATTCGACAATCACGCCCGGCTCGATATTCGGAACGGCGAAAGATTTGGCTTTAATCTTTACCTTATTGGCTTTGATGATTTCGCGCTCGAAAATATCCTGTTTGCCAATCTCGACCGCCGTGCCGTCGGATTTGACGATGCGGGCGGCGATGTCTTTGATTTTTATTCCCCGCATAAAAGGAATATCGAATTTGCTGTATTTTTCGCGCCCGCGCTCGGTGAAAATCTTGACGCGGACGTAATGCTTCATCGCCAGTTCGCTATCGGCGCTGTCATCAATGCGAACTTCCCAAAAGATGGCTTCGGCGTCGGCATCCGGCTCGACGCGCGGCGTTTTCGCCTGCAATTCGGCGGGCGAAATTTCGCGCCAGTTTTTGTCTTGCGCGAAGGCGCTTGGCGAACAAACTAATACCAGAGCGAGAAGGGAGAGCGCAATAAACCGCTTTTTGAAATTTAGGGACATTTTCTGCTACCTCTTTGAAATTAAATTGTTTGAAAATTTTGAGTGAACTACTGCACGGCGCGTCTGCCGCGCGAGAAAATCTATTCGGTAAAGAGTCGTTGCCTAGGAAATTAGCAGCCGTATAAAACGAAAACGATTTGTCTTTTACGCCGCAAAATTCGGAATCTGATGTCGGCTTTATATTTGAAGTCGCCGAACGATGAACGGTCGGAAAATTTATAATAACCTTATCTTTAAAAAAATCAAGCATTTTCGAGAGCGCGAACTTTTTTGTGTTATAATTCGGCGCAAAACGCTCTAATTTATAAATTCATATTGACAAGGAGATTTCATAAAAATGTCTGCTGATTACAGTAAAATTCAGAAACTGCTCGGCGCCGAAGCCGAGACGCTTTTAGATTACACGTCGAAAACTATTCCGAAGAAAAATCTGCAATTGCCGGGCGCGGATTTCGTTGACCGCGTGTGGGCGCAGTCCGACCGCAACCCGGCGGTTTTGCGCGCGCTGCAAACTTTATTCGACAACGGACGGCTGCGCGGCACCGGTTATCTTTCGATTCTGCCGGTTGATCAGGGAATCGAACATTCGGCGGGCGCGTCGTTCGCGCCGAATCCGCAATATTTCGATCCGGACAATATCGTAAAATTAGCAATTGAAGGCGGCTGCAACGCAGTCGCTTCGACGTTCGGCGTTCTTGGCGTAGTCGCCCGCCGATACGCGCATAAAATTCCGTTCGTCGTCAAAATCAACCATAACGAGCTTTTAACTTACCCGAATAAATTCGACCAAGTTATGTTCGGCACGATTGAGCAGGCGAGGAATATGGGCGCGGTCGCCGTCGGCGCGACGATTTATTTCGGCTCGGACGAATCAACGCGCCAAATAACGGAAGTCGCCGAAGCGTTCGCCTACGCGCACGAACTTGGAATGGCGACGATTCTCTGGTGTTATTTGAGAAATTCAAAATTCAAAACCGACGCGGGCGATTTTCACACCTCAGCCGATTTGACCGGACAGGCGAACCATCTCGGCGTAACGATTCAAGCCGACATCATCAAACAAAAATTGCCGGAGCGAAACGGCGGCTATAACTCTTTGAATCTGGCAGGAAATCCGACTTACGGCAAAACGAACAAATTGGTTTACGAAAAACTGACGACCGACAATCCGATTGACTTGGTGCGTTATCAAGTGGCGAATTGTTATATGGGACGCTGCGGTTTGATCAATTCCGGCGGCGAATCGAAAGGCAAATCGGATTTGGCGGACGCCGTCCGCACGGCGGTCGTCAACAAACGCGGCGGCGGAACCGGTCTGATTTCCGGCAGAAAAGCCTTTCAGCGCCCGATGAGCGAAGGCGTGGAATTACTAAACGCGATTCAGGACGTTTATCTTTCAAACGAAATTACGGTCGCTTAAAAGTTGGAGACCGACAAAGCAGCACGCGGAGAATTTTTCGGAATTCTCCGCGTGCGTGTCTTTAAATACATAACATTTTCGGTTTGCCGATTCAGAACAGCGAAAAGTTATTTATATTATTTTTGAATCTGTTCGGCGAACACCAGCGAAAACTAAAACAAAGGGTTAATTAAACTCTTAAATAAAAAATCAATAGGGAAGGTAAATTATGAAAAAGCTAGTTTTTGCATTCTTTTTAATGGCGATGACCGCTTCGTTCGGCGCGAGCAGCATTTCCGCGCAGGAAATGAAAGACAACAAAATGATGAAGAGCGACGGCAATCCGATGGTTGGCGGCGCGGCGATGTATAAAAGTAAAAACATTGTCGAGAACGCGGTGAATTCCAAAGACCATACGACTTTGGTTGCCGCCGTCAAAGCCGCCGGATTGGTCGAAACGCTGCAGGGCAACGGACCGTTCACGGTTTTCGCGCCCGTCAACTCGGCGTTTGAAATGCTTCCGGCAGGAACGGTTGACACTTTGCTGAAACCGGAAAGCAAAGCGGTGCTGACGAAAGTTCTGACTTATCACGTTGTTGCCGGCAATATGGATTCCAAAAAAATTATGAAAGCCATCAAAAAAGGCGACGGCAAAGCGATGTTTAAAACCGTCGCGGGCGGAATGCTGACGGCGACGATGGAAGGCGACACTCTGATTTTGACCGATGAAAAAGGCGGCAAATCAAAAGTGACGATTGCTAACGTCAAACAGTCAAACGGCGTGATTCACGTGGTTGACACTGTTTTGATGCCGAGCTAATCATTTGAATCTCATCCAGCAAAAAAAGCGCGTTCGTTAAAGAGACGCGCTTTTTTTTTATGTATTTGGTGATTTACTGTTCGCTCATCTGTTTCTTAAGCTGCACGATAAACGATTGCACGGCAGTCGCTTCGTTTGAATCGGGAAAAGCGCGCAGAAATTCTTCGTAAACGGCGATTGCCTCGGCGTATTTCTTCATTTTTTCATACGCCACACCGAGAAATTGATAAATCGTTATCGCGTCCGGCGCGCCGGAGAGCTGCGCGACCGCTTTTTTGAAGTGCGCGACGGCGAGCGTATAATTTTCCTCTTCGGCTGCCGCATCGCCTGCGCCGCCCGCGGCTTCGGCTTTTTCGTTATAAAGCAGACCCAAACCTGTCTGCGCTTCCGGCTGAAAATTTTTGCCTTCGGTGATGGCGCGCCGGAAAGCGGCGACGGCTTTTTCCTCGTCGCCCTCCGAGACGTAAATTCTGCCTTCGACCGCCGACGCTTCCGCGTAACCCGGACGTGCCTTGCGCGCGTCCTTAACCGCCGCCAATGCGCCTTCCGTATTATTCATCGCCAAAAGAACACGCGCCAAAGCGAGATGCGCCTCCGCATATTTCGGGCGCAGACCGATTGCCTTACGATAGGCGGCAACCGCTTTCTCGCGGTCAACGACGGCGAGATTTTCCGCTTCCTGAAAAGCGAGTTCAGCCGGGTCGTTGGTTTTGACGAGAGCGATCTTCACCTCGCCTCGCTGCGCGGCGAGCAGATTCTGCGACGCTTCCTTGTAACCGTCGGCGCGGACGCGAATTTTGTGCGCACCCGCCGATACTAGCTTAATCGTCAAATTTCCGCTCGCGTCGGTTTTCCCGCGCAGAATGTCGTCGAGCCAGACAATCGCGTTCGGCTCGGTCACGACTGTAATTGACCGCGCCGCATCTTTCGCAGTCTGAGCGAAACTCGTCAAGGCTAAAGTCAAACAAAACACCGTCACAAAAAAACAATTTCCAGTTCGCATAATTTTATCCTCGCTTTATCACCGTAAGATTGAGAAAACGCGATTGACCGTTGCCTTTTAGGTTTCAGCCCGCCACAGATTCACTGAAAAACGCCCACATTACTCGATTAAAACTTGACCTTTGCGCCGGTCAAACTATAATAAATAGTTCGTGGCTGGGTAGCTCAGCTGGTTAGAGCGGCAGATTCATAACCTGCAGGTCGAGTGTTCAAGTCACTCTCCAGCCACCACGATTCTAACTTTTTAACGGCAAGTTTCACAGATTGCCGTTTTATTTTTCCCTGGAAATAAGTATTATCTTTTTCCTATGAAATACCTTTCCCTAATTTTCATTTTTCTTTTCTTTATCAACACTACCGCGCAAACCGCAAAGGATTTCGCCGCCGATTGGGACAAGCAACACTTTTCCAAAATCCTGCCGTCGAATCTGCGCCACGCCGATTTGAAAAAACAGCTCGATGAAATAAAAAAACTCGGCTTAAAAATCGAAGAAGTCGGGCGCAGCTATGACAATCGTGAAATTTATCAAATCGAATGGGGTAAGGGCGCGACTAAAGTTTTTATGTGGTCGCAAATGCACGGCGACGAACCGACCGCGACGCCCGCGCTGCTCGATATGTTAGTTTACCTGCAAAAGAATCGCAGTAAAACTTGGATCAAGGAATTAGAAAACAACTTAACGATTCGCGCTGTACCGATGCTCAATCCGGACGGAGCGGAGCTTTTTCAGCGTCGCAATTTACAAGGAATTGACATCAACCGCGACGCTGCGGCGCTCGAAACATCCGAAGGCAGACTTTTAAAGAAACTGCGCGATGCGTGGTCGCCCGCCATCGGTTTTAATCTGCACAATCAAAATTCGCTGACGACGGTCGGCAAAACGCCGAAGCAGGCGACGATTTCGTTTCTCGCCGTTCTGGGCAACGCCGAAGGCAAGACGAACGACGGACACGAACGCAACAAACGAATCTGCTCGGTGATGACTTCCGCGCTCGAAAATTTCATCAAAGGACACATCGGACGCTACGACGATTCATACAATCCGCGCGCTTTCGGCGATATGATTTCCGCGTGGGGAACGCCCGTGATTTTGATTGAAACCGGCGCGCTGCATAACCGCGACGAGATGTTTCTCGTTAAATTGAATTTCATCGCTTATCTCGTCGCACTCAAATCGCTGGTTGATAAAAGCGAGCGTCAAGCCGACGCGAAAATTTACGAGAATCTGCCGTTCAACGATTCGGGCGATCTTTTTAATTATATTTTCCGCAAAGCGAATATCGTTAATTTCGCCGAAAACGCCGCGCCTTTCACGGCAGACGTGGCGATTAACGCCGAACGCCGCCGCGCTGATGAAATCGCGCCGACCTACGTTCGGGAAATCGGCGATTTATCAATTTTCTCGGCGCTCGACGAATATGACGCGAAGGATTTTTATTTAGTTCAAAAAAACGGACTGCTCAGAAACGGCGCGGGCGGCGAATTTCTCTTTTACAAAAAAACGCGCCAGATTGATTGGATGGCGAAGGATTTGGAAAAGGCGTTTCCGCCCGACGCGGTTTTCTCAAACGGCAAATGGACGCGCGGCGACACACTTCTTCCGAAGAAATTTTAGCCACAGAGAGCACAGAGTCTTGGAGAAAACAAAACCAGAAAAATCTTCTTTCTCTTGCCTTTCTCTGTGTTCCTTGTGACTAAAATTTCCTTCAAAAAACATTGACGGCTTTACAATCCAAAATCCAAAATCCAAAATCTAAAATTGGATTATGCTTTCACTTCTGAAAATCAAAAACATCGCGCTGATTGACGAATTGCAGCTCGAATTTTCGCACGGTTTGAATCTTTTGACGGGCGAGACGGGTTCGGGAAAATCAATTATCGTTGACAGTTTGGGCGCGCTGACGGGCGAGCGGATTTCTTCGGATTTGATCAAGGAAGGCGAAAAGACGGCGCAGATTGAAGGACTTTTTAATTTACCTTCGAGCGCTAATTTGCACGAGATATTCGAGAGCGGCGGGGTCGAAATCGAGAACGGCGAGGCGATTGATTTAATCGTGCGGCGCGAACTCGCGGCGAGCGGGCGCAACCGAATTTTCGTCAATAACCAACTCGTTACCGGCAACTTTCTAAGGCGTATCGGCGCGTATCTGGTGGATATTCACGGGCAGGGCGAGCAAGCCACGCTTTTTAATTCGTCGAACCATCTCGAAATCCTGGACGAATACGCAAACCTCGGAAATCTAAGAACTAATGTGGCGGAAAAATACCGGGAACTTGCCAAAACACAAAAAGAAATCGAAAATTTGCGCGAGGACGAAGCGCAGAAACTGCAACTGCTCGACGTTTTGCAGTTTCAGGTTGACGAGATAAAAAAAATCAATCCGCAAACCGGCGAAGACGACGCGCTGAACGAAGAAAAGCGGCGACTCAACAACGTCGAAAAACTTTCGGCATTGAGCGATGAATCGTATCTTCTGCTTTACGATAACGAAGAATCAACCGTGGCGACGCTGGAGAAAGCAGCCAGACGAATCGCCGAACTCGCCGAATACGAATCGAGTTTTAAGGAATACGACGAAGGATTGAAAACGGCGCAAGCCGTGTTGGAAGATTTGGCGATGTCGGTCAGAGATTTTCGCAATCGGCTGGAATTTTCGCCTGAACGACTGGAAGAAATCGAAAACCGCTTGGCGGAAATCTCGCGCTTGAAACGCAAATACGGCGGCGCGATCGAAACGATTCTGGTGCATCTGGCAGAATCCGAAGCGCGTTTGAAAAATATCGAAACATTTGAAGAACGCAGGGAAGAGCTAAAAAAAATTTTAGCCAAACAGCGCGAAGATTATTTGAAAATCGCTTCGGAGATTCACGACAAGCGCACGAAAGCAGCCAGAAAATTTGAAAAAGAAGTCGAAGCGAATTTGAAAGCGGTAGCGCTCGAAAAAGCCCGTTTTGAAGTGCGGATTGACGCGCCGAACGCAGTGGATTTATCGAATGAAAACAATAAAAAATTAACGGCGAAAGGCTACGACCAAATCGAATTTTATTTTTCGGCGAACGTCGGCGAATCGCCGAAGCCGCTCGCCAAAGTCGCGTCCGGCGGCGAAGCGTCGCGTCTGATGCTGATTCTAAAAACGACGGCGAAATCGGCGGACGCTGAAAAGTCGGTTGTCTTCGACGAAATTGATGTCGGCATCGGCGGTCGCGTCGCCGAAGCCGTCGGTTTGAAATTAAAACAACTGGCGAAAACGCAGCAGGTTTTATGCGTGACGCACCAGCCGCAAGTAGCGTCTCTGGCAGACCAACATTTTCTGGTGGAAAAAGAAACAGTCGGCAAGCGAACAAAAGTCAGCGTCCGCCAATTGAAAGCCGACGAAAAGACCGAAGAAATTGCCAGAATGTTGACCGGCGCGCAGATTACCGAAACGGCGCGGCAGCACGCGCGAGAAATGTTGAGCGCGGCGAAATAAATCGTATTGAAAAATCAAAAAGAAAATTTAACCGCAGATGAACACAGATAGACACAAATGAAAAGAGATGAATCAATTTCTTAAATCTGCGTTCATCTGTGTTCGTCTGCGGTTTCAATTTCCTAAAATTTAGCGTCGGTTCATTCAAAGTTTTATGGAATCTGAGATTTTAGCCAAAGCGATTCGCGGCGAAATTGTCGAATCCGTTCATCGCGGTCATTTAATCGTCGTCAGCGGCGCGGGCAAAACGATTTACAGTTTGGGAAATCCTGAAACTGTGACGTTTTGGCGCTCGTCGGCGAAATCGTTTCAGGCGATTCCGTTTTTGACGAGCGGCGCGGCGGAGCGTTTCGGATTTTCCGAACTGGAAATCGCGCTCGCTTGCGGCTCGCATTCGGGCGAAGCGATTCACATTGAAATCGCCGCCAAAATGTTGGAGAAAATCGGACTGGGAGAAGCGGATTTGCGCTGCGGAACCCATCCGCCGTTCGACGAAAAACGCGCTGCCGAAATGTCGAGAACCGGCGAGCAGCCAACGCAGCTTCACAATAATTGTTCGGGCAAACACGCGGCGATGCTCGCTTACGCCAAACACGCGGGCGCGGATTTGGAAACTTACGAGAAGATGGAAAATCCGGTTCAGCAGGCGATTTTAGATTGCGTGGCGGAGTTTTCCGACATACCGAAAGACCGAATAAAGATCGGCATTGACGGCTGCGCCGCGCCGAATTTCGCCGTGCCGATTTCCGCAATGGCGAAGAGCTTTGCCCGGCTTGTTTTTCCGCCGAAAACTTTCGACGACGAAACCCGCGAAGCGTGCCGCCGCGTCGTGTCGGCGACGCTTTCCTGCCCGGAAATGATCGGCGGAACCGACCGATTGGACACGATGATTATGCAGTCGGCGCGCGGACGAATCGTTTCCAAAATCGGCGCCGAAGGCGTTTATTCGGCGGGCGTGCTGCCGTCGCCGCGATGGAAAACGGGTTTGGGCATCGCCTTTAAAATCGAAGACGGCGACGACAAACGCGCTCGCGCCGTCGTTCTTATCGAATTACTAAAACAACTCGAAATTCTCGACGCGGAAACTTTAAAAGACTTTTCGCCGCTGCCGATAAAAAACCGGCGCGGCGACACGGTTGGACGAGTCGTTGCCGATTTTCAAATCGAAATCGCGTCGTCTTGACGACAATCGTCGCCGAATGTCACAATCTCATCACCAATTTTCAGCCGTTTGCGACGGCGGCGAAACTCCATTCTAAATCGAGGTGACTGTGAAATTTCAAGAATCGTTTTGTTTATTTTGTCTTCTTTTGTCGCTCGTCGCGTGCGCCGCCGCGCAAGATGACGAGAAGGAAATATCCGACAACAGTTTTTTAATCGAGGAAGCCTACAACCAGGACAAAGACACGATGCAGAGCATCACGTTTTTTTCCCGCAACACCAGACGCAACGAATGGGAACTGAATTTCACGCAGGAATTCGCCGTCACGAGCCGCCGACACCAATTGAGTTATACGCTTAAAGGCGAACGCGAAGACGGCGAACGTGGTTTCGGCGATACGTTAATCAATTACCGTTATCAGCTTGCGGGAATGAACGACGATGACAAAGTTTTCGTCGCGCCGCGTTTTTCTCTGGTTTTGCCGACGGGCAATTGGCGGCGCGGACTCGGCAACGGCGCGGTCGGTTATCAATTTAATTTGCCCGTCAGCGTCGAGCATTCCAAAAAGTTTGTGACGCATTACAACGCAGGCGCGACCGTCACGCCGCGAGCGAAAAACGAATCGCGCGAGTGGGCGACGACGAAAGATTTTAATTTGGGGCAAAGCGTCGTCTGGCTGGCGAAACCGCGTTTCAATGTTTTGTTCGAGACGTTTTATGAAACCATCGAAAAAGTCGTCGCCGCGTCGCGCACCGAACGTGAACACGAAGTTTTCTTAAATCCGGGCATGCGCTGGGCGTGGAATTTCAAAAACGGTTTGCAGATCGTTCCCGGTGTTGCCGTCCCAATCGGCGTCGGACCGAGCTACGGCGACGCTCGAATCTTTTTCTATTTGAGTTTTGAACATCCTTTTCGTAAAAGTAATTAAATGACCGAACAAATCAATCAACCGCCGAAGCTCGAAAAACTCCCGAACGGCGACATCAACACGAGTTCTTTAGCCAATTTGCTCGAATGGTTTCTAAATTACGATTCGCGCGTGGCGATTGTCCGCAACCCGCACGTCGAAGAGCTTTTTCAATGGAAACAAGCGGACGACGCGGCAAACGGCGTGGAAATTTATCCGTTTGAAAACGCCGAAGCCCGTTTTGCCATCGGCGTTTTTCAAGCCATTGCCGAATACGATTCGGAAACGAAACTGCGACAGTGGATAACGGAAGTTTTGCAGGCGCTCGGCGAATCGAAACAAATGAACGAAGACATCGCCGCGAGTTATAAATTAAACGCGGGCGAATCGCACGTCGCGCAAGCCGAACAGATTCCGTCAAATTCCGAACGCCGTTTATATCTAACAAGCGGCTGGCTCGAAGCGTTATGCACGGCGGAGGTCAGGTTTTTGGGTTGGGTTTATCAGGAATTATATGGAAAACCTTTTGAGCCGATTGTATAACGGCTCGCTAAAAAGTTAATTGGGCGCGGATTTGGTTTTTCCCGCGCTGCTCAGAAAGTTGATTGGATTGATGGGAATTATAAAGATTAAATCAATGAGAAAAAATATCTTTAAAGACGACGTATATTATTTTCCGATTTCCTCTGGCGGAAAATATAAAATAACTATAAAAATACCTTTTCCGGTTAAATGAGCTGACGCTAGTTTTGCAATTGAAGAAATTCTAATAAAAGAAAACTCAAGTGAATACGCTCGACCAATCAACAGACTCTTATATTATGAAGTCTAACTAAAAGAAGGAGAGTTTAATTACAACGAAATTAAATTATTTGTGCTAGAGCCAAAATCACAAATTAAATAAGAAGGCTTAATTAATGATTAATCAAGCCTTCTTTGATTCAAGTTCTCTTAGATTATCTTCCAAATGTATTGCACTGTCGCATATCGCCCGCTTGGAAGCCGCGTGAGAACCACTGCATTCTTTGCTGCGACGAGCCGTGCGTGAACGATTCGGGGACGACATAGCCTTGCGCCCGTTTTTGAATCGAATCGTCGCCGACGGCTGAGGCGGCGCGAATCGCTTCTTCCGCGTCGCCCGCTTCGACTAAGCCTTGTTGATTGGCGTAAAAAGCCCACACGCCCGCGTAGCAATCTGCTTGCAACTCTAATTTAACGGAAAGGTCGTTGGTGTTTCCGGCGCGCTGCACTTGATCCATCGTCCCTAAAAGGTTTTGGACGTGATGCCCGACCTCGTGCGCAATGACGTAGGCTTGCGCGAAATCGCCCGGCGCTTTGAACTCGCGGGCTAAATCGTTGAAAAAGCTGTAATCGAGGTAAAGTTTGTTGTCGCCCGGACAATAAAAAGGTCCGGTTGAAGAACCGGCGACGCCGCACGCCGATTGAACCTGATTGGTGAAGAGAACGAGTTTCGGGTCTTGATACTGCTGCCGCGCCTGCTGCGGCAAAACTTTGCGCCAAACGTCTTCGGTGCTGCCGAGAACCGAGGCGACGAATTTCTTCTGGTCGTCGTCTGCTCGCCGGTTCGGTTGATTCGGATTAGTCTGCGGTTGCTGTTGTTCCTGCTGCGCCGGAGCGGAACCGCCGCCCGTCACCTGATTAAACAGATTCAGAGCATCGCTGCCGCCGCACAAATAAATAGCCAATCCAAGAAGCAGCGTTCCGATACCGCCGCCGCCGAGTGCCAGACCTCTGCCGCCCATTCCGCGGCGGTCTTCGATATTTGAGCTTTCTCTTCCTCTTAACATAATTTTTTCAATCCCCTTTTTGAAGTTTATTTGTAAAAGATACTATCATTTTTAAAACCGGCAATGAAACTAAAAACTTGGCGCGAAAGCGGAAATTATTACAACTACAAAGGTTTTTCAATTTTTTATCGTTTGAGCCAAATGTCTGACGAGGTTGTGCTTTGTCTGCACGGTTTCCCGACTTCATCCTTCGATTATCACAAAATACACCACGCGCTTGCCGAACGATTTGCTGTTTTATCTTTTGATATGATCGGCTACGGTTTTTCCGCCAAGCCCGCTAATTACGATTACACGACTTTTAATCAAGTTGATGTTTTACAATCGCTGCTCGATTATTTGAAAATCCGCCGAGTTCATATTCTCGCGCACGATTACGGCAACACGATAACGCAGGAACTGCTCGCGCGCGCCGAAGAAAATCGTCTCGATTTTTCCATCGAAACGATTTGCCTTTTGAATGGCGCGCTGTTTCCCGAAACGCATCGCCCGATTTTGGCGCAGAAAATTCTCATCAGCCCAATCGGTTTCGTGTTCGGCAGATTGATTACCGATTCTAAATTCAAGAAAAGTTTGGCTTCGATTTTCGGCGAGCAGACGCAGCCGAGCGAAGATGAATTAAACGATTTTACAGCGGTTTTCAAATTCAACGACGGACGCCGAATCGCGCACCGGCTTATTCGTTATATGCGGGAACGCGCCGTATATCGGGAGCGCTGGGTCGGCGCGCTGCAGCGGACGAAAGTTCCGTTCAGATTTATCAACGGCTCGGCGGACAAAGTTTCGGGAAAGCATTTGGTTGAAAGATTTCGCTCGGTTGTGCCGCATCAAACCAACATCATCGAACTCGAAGGCGTCGGACATTTCCCGCATTTTGAAACGCCCGAACGGGTTTTGGACGAATATTTAAAATTTAACACGGTAAAATCTTGACAGATGCGGAGTTAAGTCTTTATTATTCATATACATTTCAAGCAAAGTTTTCTTTCCGACATTTTCCCGTTCAAGAGGCGAAAGATATGATTAAACTCGATATTATCAACCGCGTCGCCGACAAAACCGGCGTGCCGAAACAAAAAGCGGAGCAAGTCGTTGACGCGCTGTTTAACGCGATGAAAGAAGCGATGGCGCAGGGCAAGCGCATCGAGCTGCGCGGTTTCGGCGTGTTCGTCGTCAAGCCGAGAAAACGCGGCATCGGGCGCAACCCGCGCACCGGCAAGGAAGTTCCGATTCCGTCGGGCAAAACCATTCGCTTTAAACCGGGCAAGGAACTGCAAGCCAAAGCCGTTAAGAAATAGTTTTTCTAAATTACGAATGCGCGAATGTGCGAATTACGAGTTTGGTATAATTATTCAGGCTCGTAATTTACAGTTTGCAGTTCGTAATTTTTTTGTGCCCGACTTAAACTCACTGACCAATCAACTTTTCGACCGCCGCGAAGCGATGCGTCCGACACGGCGAACGTGGCTCAAACATTTCGCCTTGCTGCTCGTCGCGTTTTTCACCGTCACGATTGCCGGCTCGCTGCAGCCGTTCGGCAGCATCCAGATTTTTTCCGACGTGCCGGAACCGGAAACTTGGACGGAAATTTTTAATTTTCTGCTGTTTCTGCCCGCGCTGTATTTTCAACTCGTCTTCAGCACGATTGGCAAACTTCTTAACAATTTTGAGCTGTTGAAAAACGGCGTGAGTTTTTCGGCGTCGTTGCTGGCGATTCTGACGGCTCACGAAGCCGGGCATTATGTGGCGTGTCGGCTTTACCGCGTTGACGCGACCTTGCCGTATTTTATTCCGATGCCGCCCTTGCTTGGTCCGGCGGGAACTTTGGGCGCGTTTATCAAAATCGTCTCGCCGATGCCTTCGCGCCGCGCCGTTTTCGACATCGGCGTCGCCGGTCCGATTGCCGGATTCGTCACGCTCGTTCCTATTTTAATTTTCGGGTTGCTGACGATGCGTGAAGTTTCGCCCGAACAAGCCGCTGCCGCTGCGCAAAACGGTTTATATTTCGCCGATCCTTTGCTTACGCAGTTGTTGGGGAAAATCATCGGCGTTAATCCGAGTCTCGGATTTTTCAATCCTTTTCTCGCGGCGGCTTGGGTCGGAATGCTGGTGACGAGTTTGAATTTGATTCCATCCGGGCAGCTCGACGGCGGACACGCCGTTTATTCGATTTTCGGCGAGCGCGTTCATTTCTGGACGGGCAGAATCGCGTTCGCCGCAGTGTCTGTGATTTCCCTGCTCGGCTGGTTTTTATACAACAGTCCGAGCGGATTTTTGTTCGCCGTTCTTCTCGCCGTGATGCTGCGCGTCAAACATCCTGAACCGCTCGACGACGCGCCGCTCGATTTCGTCAGAAAAATCGTCGCCGTCCTGACGCTGGTAATTTTCATTCTCTGCTTTGTGCCTTTTCCCATTCAAATTAGATAGCGAAAAATGCTTGACAGTTTTAGCTGTTTGGGTAGATACTGCCAACATCCATCAAAAATACTCAGCGATTGGCAAACAATGCGAGTGCAGTCCGCATACTCAAAAGGCATTTTTCCCGAATCGCTGCCAAACATCCACATTCTGTGAGAGGAAATTAAAATGAGAAAACTTATCTTTACTCTATTCGTCACTTTTTTGGTCAGCGTTTCAATCAACGCGCAAACCACTCCGACAAGCGCAGACGCCAAAATCACAACCGAAGCGAAACCGAAAAAACAAATTTTCCGAGCGAACAAAGACCAAATTACGCAGGCGCAAAAAATGTTAAAGGTCGAAGAAACCGGCAAACTCAACGACGAAACCCGCGCTGCCATCAAAAAATATCAGCCGGAAAACGGCTTGAAGGCGACCGGCACCCTAAACCGTGCCACGCTCGAAAAAATGAGCATCGAATTAACCGACCGGCAAAAGGAAATGCCCGTCTCGCCCAATTCGTTTGCCAGCGCGGAGACGGATAAACCGGCTGATTCGACGAAACCGAAACGAACGATTTTCCGCGCCAGCTAAGATCAGTTAATAAACAACAAAAAATAAAACTCACCATTTCTAAGTCTCGCCTAGTATGCACCGACTCTCCGGCAATTTCATTTAATCATTGCTTGCCGTTA